>JBLHII010000186.1:0-3054 GCA_047616265.1 Minisyncoccia bacterium | reverse complement strand
CTATGCTTAATGTTACAGGCGTCAAAGATGTGCGAGCAGTACAAAAAATTGCTGTAGAAGAATCTAGATTAGGCATACCGCTTATCATTGGTTTTGATGTAATACATGGATATAAAACCATAAGCCCAATTCCTATAGCTGAAGCTGCTAGTTGGGACTTGGAGGCTATAAAAAAGTCTGCCGAAGTAGCTGCTTTAGAAGCATCTGCGGCAGGAATTAACTGGACATTTGCACCCATGGTAGACATCTCTAGAGATGCTAGGTGGGGTCGTGTCATGGAAGGAGCAGGAGAAGATCCATACCTTGGAAGTAAAATTGCAATAGCACGCGTATCAGGTTTTCAAGGAAGCGATTTATCTAGTCCTTCAACGATAGCTGCTTGTGCAAAACATTTTGCTGCTTACGGTTTTGCAGAAGCAGGACGAGACTATAATACTGCAGATGTAGGCACGTCTACTCTAAACAATATTATTTTACCCCCTTTTAAAGCAGCTACTGATGCGGGAGTAAAAACATTTATGAATTCATTCAATGATCTAAACGGAATCCCTGCAACCGGTGATGCTTATTTACAACGTACCGTATTAAAAGAAAAGTGGAATTTTGATGGTTTTGTTGTTTCAGATTGGGGTTCTATTGCAGAAATGATTGCTCATGGGTATGCAAAAGACGGGAACCATGCTGCAGAGCTAGCTGTAAACGCAGGTTCTGATATGGATATGGAATCTCATTTGTATGTTAATGAGTTAGCCAGTCTTGTTAAAGAAGGAAAAGTTGATAAAGCACTCATACATGATGCAGCAGGAAGAATTCTAAAAGTAAAATTTGAATTAGGTCTTTTTGATGATCCGTATAGATATTGTGATGAAGCACGAGAAGCTCGTGTTATCGGTAGTCAAAAACTCCAAACAGAAGTTTTAGACGTTGCAAAGAAATCGATTGTCTTATTAAAAAATGAAAGCAACCTTTTGCCATTAGATAAAAAAGGTAAAAAGATAGCCGTTATTGGAGCACTTGCTTCAGATAAAACAAGCCCACTTGGAAACTGGAGATTGGCCGCAGAAAATAATTCTGCAGTATCGCTATTAGAAGGTTTAAACGCTTATAATGGAAACACAATTACCTACGCTAAAGGGGCAGATGTTGTTACTGGAAAAACAGAATTTGTTTCAGAATTAACAATAAATACTTCAGATACTTCAGGTTTTAACGAAGCTATTAAAGTTGCTAAAAATGCAGATGTAGTTATTTTGGCTCTTGGGGAACATGGTTTGCAAAGTGGTGAAGGAAGAAGTCGAGCTAATATAGGCTTACCAGGTGTTCAACAAGAACTTCTAGAGGCTGTATTTGCTGTAAACAAAAATATTATTTTAGTCTTGAGCAATGGAAGACCTTTAACTATTTCTTGGGCTGCTCAACACATTCCAACAATTTTAGAAGGTTGGCATTTAGGGTCTCAAAGTGGAAATGCGCTGGCTCAAGTTATTTATGGTGATTATAATCCTAGTGGAAAACTTCCTATGACATTTCCTAGAAGTGTAGGTCAAGTTCCGTTGTATTATAATTATAAAAACACGGGTCGTCCAACTATTCCTGGAAGTGATTTAGTTTTCTGGACACACTATACAGATGAAGAAAACACCCCATTGTATCCTTTTGGTTTCGGGTTGAGCTATACTTCTTTTGACTATGGAAACATTCGTGTGACAAACACATATGATACAAATAAAAAAGTCACTATTTCTGTAAACGTAACAAACACTGGAAAAAGAGAAGGTAAAGAAACTGCGCAATTATATCTTAGAGATATGTATGCAAGTGTTACTCGTCCAGTAAGAGAGTTAAAAGGTTTTGAACAATTTGTTTTGCAACCTGGAGAAACCAAAACAATCATATTTACGCTAACAGATAAAGAACTTGGATTTTTTAATAACCAAGAAGAATGGGTTATAGAAGAAGGTGCTTTTAATGTGTTTGTAGGGGGAGACTCTACAACTAAAAATAAAGCTGTATTTGAACTCTAGCTTATTTTTAGCAAAAAAAAAGAGTTTGCCAGGAGATTAGAAAATATAACTAGAATATAACTTTTGCTAAGTTATTTAACGTCAATTTAATGCAAGGCAATACGAAAATGAGGTGCCGTTGATTATTTTAAACTTTTACTAATTAAAACAAAAAAATTATGAAAAAAATTACAACTTTTTTAGTGTTTGTGTTACCCTTCGTTGGTTTTTCACAAAACGCTCCCATCGATTTTGAAGCTGGTGGTCAAGGCGCAAACTGGGGATGGACTGTCTTTGAGAACGTGGATAATCCACCACTTGAATTTGTAGCAAACCCAAATCCGTCTGGAATTAATACGTCTACCACCGTTGCAAAATTTACAGCAAGAGGCGCAGGTGCTCCCTGGGCAGGTGTAGAAAGTAACCATGGAGGTAATATTGGTGTATTCGATTTAACAAGTGAGAATGCCCAAGTTAATATCATGGTCTATAAAACTAAAATTAGTGATGTAGGTATCAAGCTCGTAACACCGACAGGTGGTGCGCAAGCAGAAATAAAAGTAGCGAACACTTTAGTTAATCAATGGGAGTTAATATCTTTTGACTTTTCAGGAAATATTGGACTAGGAGAAACTACAGGTTTAGATCAAATTGTTGTCTTTCCTGATTTTATAGGTAGAACAGCAGATGATATCATCTATTTTGATAATATCACTTTTGGAGTACCTGTAGCTAATCCTATTGATTTACCTATAACATTTGAAGAAGGACAAGCACCGTCATTTTCAGATTTTAATGGTTCCTCTACTTTACTCATACCAAATCCAGACGCATCAGGAGCTAATGACTCTGACAATGTTGCTGAGAATACGGTACCAGCTAACGCTGCTTTTGCAGGTGTTAATTTTGCAGTTGAAAACCTAGATATCTCAACATTAAAAGGGTTTACAATGACTGTTTGGTCTCAAGTACCGGACATGCCAGTACTTTTAAAGTTAGAGAACGCTACAACAGGAGTAAACGCAGAAAGAGCGGCTACCACAACCACAAC
>JBLHII010000185.1:0-3114 GCA_047616265.1 Minisyncoccia bacterium | reverse complement strand
TAAAACAAATTAGCCCGCTAAGTTCAGGGTGGGATGGTACGTATAATGGCGACTTGTTACCATCAAGTGATTACTGGTTTAGAGTAGAATACACAGAACAAGCAATACAGAAAGAACTAAAAGGACATTTCAGTTTAAAGAGATAAGAAATAAGACTATAAAAAATTATGAATTTTAAAAAAACCTACTTTGTTTTACTTTTATTAGTAACCCAATTTTCATTTTCGCAAGATGGCATCCCCGTTTATCATGATTATTTGAGTGATAATTTATATTTGTTACACCCATCTATGGCGGGTGCAGCATCACACAATCAAGTAAGATTAACAGCACGGCAACAATGGTTTGGTGAACTAGAAGCTCCAAACTTACAAACTTTAAGTTTTAATGCAAGACTTGGTGAAAAATCGGGATTTGGTGCTATAGTGTACAATGATAAAAACGGATTTCACTCACAATCTGGAGGGTATATTACTTATGCATATCATTTAATGTTCTCTAGAACAGCATCAGACCTAAATCAATTATCATTTGGTTTGAGTGCGGGACTTTCTCAATCTAGCCTTAACGAAAGTACTTTTTTACTTTCATATCCAATAGAAGATAGTTTTGATCCTAGAATTACCGGAGAAACACAATCTGCATCTTATTTTAACATTGATGCAAGTATGTCTTATAATTTCTTAAATTTCTCTTCTCATGTTACAGTAAAGAATTTAATATTACAAAACAGAGATATTTATGATCCAAGAAACGAGTCAAACAATCAACGCAGGTATTTAATTTCTGCGGGGTATGCTATAGCTAGTTTTGGTTCAGATTGGAGTTACGAACCATCTATTTTGTTTCAACATTCAGACGGAACTGGAGAGCAATCTTTAGATCTGAACTTAAAACTGTTTCGAAGTATGGACTTTGGCACGATATGGGCAGCATTATCATACAGAAGGAGTTTGGATGGTGCAGAATTTTTAGATGGTGGTGTTATTAACGCACAAAAACAACAATTAATCACACCGGTTCTGGGAGTTAATTACAATAACTTTTTATTCGCATATACCTACGGTCTTCAGCTAGGAGACGTTCAGTTTAATAGTGGTGGAGGATTTCATCAAATCACTTTGGGGTATGATTTCTTAGGAGACAGGCCAGCGCCTTATGACTGTAATTGTCCAGCCATTAACTAATGTAAAAGCCTTCAGAACTCGAAGGCTTTTTTTACTTACCGGAAGATGTTTTCTCTAAAAAGCGGTTTCTGAGATTTGTATTAGATCTCTATATTCTTTTAGAAAAAATTGGAGTGTTTTCTTTTTTCCATTTGTATAAAACTTCAATATTGGTATTTCTTCTGAAATATTCAAGAGTGATTTTGACGCTAATACAAGCTGAGTTTGTTTTGCAACAGCTTCACCACTATCTATGATTTGTATGTTGCTGGGCAGTAACTTTTGAAGTGATTTTGTAAGATATGGATAATGACTGCAGCCTAAAACTAAGTGGTCTATATTAGCGGCTAGCATAGGTTTTAAGTATTTCTTAAGCAGTGCAACGGTCTGAGGCGAATCTATTTCGCCATTTTCTATAAGAGGCACCAAACCTTCTCCAACAACCTCTGTAACACAAACATCTAGTGTTAGAGCTCTAGAGGTCTCATAAAACAAATCACTAGTTAGAGTGCCTTTGGTCGCTAAAATGCCAATACTGTTTGTCTTAGACTTCAGTGCAGCTGGTTTTATGGCAGGCTCAATCCCTATAAACGGAATGTCATAATGTGTTCTTAAATAAGTAATAGCATTAGCGGTTGCGGTATTACAAGCTATGATAATAATTTTAGAACCTAACTGGATAAGATACTCTGTGTTTTTGATACATAACTTCAGAATTTCTTCTTTTGTTTTATTACCATAAGGAGCATTAGCACTATCTGCTAAGTATATAGTAGCCTCCCGTGGAAGGTGTTTATGAATTTCTTTCCAAATAGAGGTTCCACCCACTCCAGAATCAAAAATGCCTATAGGTGCATGGTTCTTCATATTATAAAGGTAGTGATATCAAATATATTTTACAAAACAAAAAACCCGCTGTGAAGCAGGTTTTTTTATAATATATGAGTGGTAAGAATTACATTCCTAATTCTTTTTTAACATCCATTAAAAGGTCATATCCATCTGCTAAGATTACTCCATTTCCTGTAGCTGAATCTAGAACATATTGGTATCCTTTAGCTCTTGCAACTTTTTGGATTGCAGTACGGGCTTTCTCTAGGATAGGCTGATACACATCAACTTCTTTCTTTTGTAAGTCTTGCAATGCCTGTTGTCTATAAGCAGAAATATTACGCTCCATACCTTGAACTTCTTCTACTCGCTTTGCATTTTCTTCTTGCGTTTTTGTGGTTTCTTCTGCTCCGTATTGCTTTACTTTTGCTTCAAATTCTTTCGCCATGTCTTTAATAGCTGTATCATAGGTTTTCTGTAGTTTTTCTAATTGACTCTGTGCAGCTTTCATTTCTGGCATAGCCTCAACTAGAGCCTGAGTGTCTACGTGAGCAGTTTTTGACTGAGCATTTGTAAAAGTTGTAGCTCCTATGAATAAGGCTACTGCTATCATTAAATTCTTCATTTTTTTCATTGTTATTAAGTGTTATATAAAGTTTAGAGTGTACTAGTTAATTTTCGCTTCCATTACCTTCATCAGTATCTTCTGGTGGTGTTGTATCTTCATTATTGTCATTTCCTTTTGGAGGAGGAGGAGGCCAAGGTGTTCCGTTGCGAATTGCCTGTACCGAGTCCCTACTTCTCTGGCGCGCCTCAAGTAATTGAGCTCTTTTAGAATCGTAGGCTGCTTTTTTTGCAGCCCTTACAGAGTCACGTACTCTTTTTCGATCGTTCATGATTTCTTCACGAGCCGTTTGCTTTGCAGTATTTTCATCCTCACGCTTGGTGACTTCTTTGTCTTCTTCAAGAGATAAATCATCTCTTTTGTCAATTTCTTTGCGCTCCTTTTTGTTAGTTGCTTCTTTTCTTTTCTCAACCCTATTGATGCTCCTTAAAACAATATCACTAATATCATTTCTTTTGGCAGCAAATAGCATCACCACGTCTGCAGATTTGT
>JBLHII010000184.1:0-3160 GCA_047616265.1 Minisyncoccia bacterium | reverse complement strand
TTTTCCAAATTGATTGCAAGGAACACCAATTACAACTAAGCTATCTTTATACGTTTCAGTTAATTTTTGTAAGTCTTTATACTGCTTCGTGAAGCCACATTTAGAAGCTACGTTAACAAATAATATCTTTTTTCCTTCAAATAATGAAAGGTTAATTATACCCCCTTGTAGTCTATTGAGACCTATGTGATAAACAGTAGGGATTTCTTTTTCTGACGAAAAAGAACGGCTTTTGTTTGGTAAATTGATATTCATAATAGTATAATAAAAATACTCATTATTTTATAAATAACCCACGATGAGTAATTAAGTTTATTTTTTTGAGTAGTTATAACGTTCCAATAAACAAACACAACCTATATGATTACTAGCATGTTTAATTTATAAATAATAGTATGCCATAAAATAAGAAGTCTTAATTTCTTATTACTATAAGAGTAACGTAAATAGATTATTGACTTAGATAATTTTGTAATTCAACAATTTTTTCTGGAGTATTAAAAACACCCCCATAATACGAAGTAACAGTAGCAGAGGTATCATCTTTAATACCACGAGAGGCCACACACAGATGTTTTGCATCTATAATAACAGCAATATTTTCAGTCTCAAGAATGGTCTTTAATTCTTCTCCAATTTGATTGGTTAAACGTTCTTGTACTTGTGGTCGCTTAGCATAGTATTGTACAATTCTATTTATTTTTGAGAGACCAATTACTTTTCCTGACGAAACATATGCAATATGTGCTTTTCCAATGATAGGAACAAAATGATGTTCACAGTTTGAATAAAATGTAATGTTTTTTTCAACAAGCATCTGATTGTATTGATATTTATTATCAAACAAGGCTACGCTTGGTTTGTTTGCTGGGTTTAAACCAGAAAATATTTCATCAATGTACATTTTTGCTACACGGTTTGGCGTCCCTTTTAGTGAGTCATCCGTGAGGTCTAAGCCCATTACTTGCATTATTTCTGAAAACAAATGTGAAATTTTTTCTTTTTTATCTGTATCCGAAATTACAAAAGCATCAGGCCTCAATGGGGTTTGGAGCCCAGTATAGATATGGTCATCCCCTATAACCTCCTCAGAAAAGCCAGTAAGAGTATTCTTTTTAATAGGGGTATTCAACAAAATTTCTTGGTGTTTCATAAAGCTTAATTTTTAATTCCAAACCAGAAGCTAATTTGGGTTGTAATAGATTATAAATTGAAATGGCAATATTCTCTGCTGTTGGATTTACGTCTTTAAATTCTTCTGTATCTAGATTCAAATTTTTGTGATCATATCTATCTAACACATATTTTTTAATTAAATCTGAAAGAATTTTTGTGTCGATAACATATCCCGTTTCTGGGTCAGAATGTCCAATTACTTTTACTTCTAGGTTATAATTATGTCCATGGTAATTTGGATTATTACACTTTCCAAAAATATCTTTGTTCTTTTGATCGCTCCAATTATTATTGTGTAACCGGTGTGCCGCATTGAAATGCTCACAACGTACTATTGCTATTTTATTCATTTAGGTACTATTATTCGATTAATTTGATGTGTCGTTTATACAGTAAAACAACACCGCAAAAGTAACAGTACTTTTTGTTTATTTTTCCTTATGAAACGTTAAACATTATATTTTAATAATCAATAAGACATTATGTTTGAGTTTTAAAAAATTTAAGCATAATTTTGTAATTGAGCATGAAAAAAAAATCACAAAAAATACATATTATTGGAGCAGGAATTAGCGGTTTAATTGCTGCTGCGGTTTTAGAAAATCATGGGTATGCGCCTACTGTTATTGAAGCAACAGAAAGAGCTGGCGGAAGGGTAAAAACAGACATCGTAGATGGATATCAATTAGACCACGGTTTTCAGGTACTTCTCACTGCTTATCCAGCTGCTAAAAAGTATCTAGATTTTGACTCTTTAGCACTACAAAAATTTTTACCAGGTAGTGTGATTTTTAAAAATGGCACTCAAAAAATCATAGGGGACCCGTTAAGAGACATCTCCCTGTTATTTTCTACGCTATTATCTGGAATTGGAAGCTTAGGTGATAAATTTAAAATACTACAATTAAACACCAGACTAAAGAAGAAATCCATCGCAGATATATTTTCCGATAAAGAACAAACTACCCTATCATATTTAAGGGATTTGGGTTTTACTTCAGGTATAATAACAGCCTTTTTCACTCCTTTTTTTAGTGGTATTTTTCTTGAAAATAAATTAGAAACATCTAGTAGAATGTTTGAATTTGTATATAAAATGTTTGGAGAGGGGTCTGCTGCCCTCCCAAAAGAGGGCATCGAAGCTATACCAAGGCAATTAGTGAAAAACTTAAAGAAAACGACTTTTATATTCAACACAAAAGTAGTTGACATTAAAAGCAATACTATCAAAATTGACACTGGAGCTTCAATACAAAGTCATTTTACTATTATAGCAACAGAAGCTAGCCCTCTTATTTCGAATTTAAAAAATCAGTCTACCTCCTGGAAGTCTTGTAACACCCTTTATTTTGAAATGGATCATAGAAAAATTAAAAAACCCTTAATTGGACTTATTGCAGGACAGAATACACTCATTAATAACGTTTTCTATCACACAAGTCTAGACACTGCTGTTTCAACAAAAAAGGAACTTTTATCTGTCACGGTGGTAAACAACAAAAACCTATCTAATGAGACGCTTATCAAAGAAGTACAAAAAGAATTAAAACAACACTGTAAAATAGACTCTTGTAAGTTTATAAAGCAATATTACATCCCTATGGCTTTGCCAAATTTAAATGACATCCGCTATGAAATGCTCCCTTCTGAAACACGCCTTACAGAAACAGTTTGTCTTGCTGGAGATACACAATTAAATGGCTCCTTAAATGCCGCTATGATTGCTGGGGAGAGAGCAGCACTTGAAGTTATAGCCGCATTAAAATAAACAAAAGCCTCCTAAAGATAAAGGCACCACATCATAGACACCATGTATATGTAACAAACATTTTCTAAAACAAAAATCTCGATAACAGAATATCGAGATTTTTGTTTTAAAAAATACATGCTATTAAAGCCCACTTATATATCCACCGTACATATCCTTGAAACGAATACCATCACTCAAGTTATATTTGCTCAGCTTTTTCATTTCTACCAAAGC
>JBLHII010000183.1:0-3178 GCA_047616265.1 Minisyncoccia bacterium | reverse complement strand
ACGTTGCAATTAATAAAAAAAAGACGCTAAATAAATGTTTGAACAAAGCTTTAAAAATATAGACGACATACTACATAAAGATGCAGGATGTGGAAGTGAATTGGACTATGTAGAGCAAACCTCTTGGGTGTTGTTTTTGAAATACTTAGACGATTTAGAAAAAGACAAAGAAAATGCTGCCTTGCTTTCTGGACAAGAATATACAAGACTTATAGAACCAACATACCAATGGACAAATTGGGCTGCTCCTAAATTGGCAGACGGTAAGATAGACCACAATGCACAGACAGGTGATGATTTATTAGACTTTGTAAATAACGAACTCTTTCCATACCTCAAAAAGTTTAAAGTGGATGCTTCAGATGCAGACACCATTCAATATAAGATTGGTGAAATCTTTAGCGAGTTAAAAAACCGTATTCAGTCTGGTTATAATTTACGTGAAGTAGTTGCCTTGATTGATGAACTACGTTTCCGTACCCATGCTGACCAGCTAGAGATGAGTCACCTGTATGAAGGGAAAATTAAAAATATGGGTAATGCAGGGCGTAATGGTGGAGAATACTACACACCTCGTCCTTTAATTAAAACCATAGTGAAAGTAGTTGACCCACAAATAGGCGAAACAGTCTATGATGGTGCAGTAGGTTCAGCAGGTTTCTTGGTAGAGGCTTTTGATTATATGAGAAATATCAAAAAACTATCTACACAAGACATAGAACACTTCAAAAGAAAACCTTTTACGGTAAAGAGAAAAAATCACTTGCCTACATTATTGGTATTATGAATATGATATTGCACGGAGTAGAAGCTCCCAATATTGTTCACACTAATACTTTGGCAGAAAACCTTGCTGACATTCAAGAGAAAGACCGTTACAATGTGGTATTAGCAAACCCACCATTTGGAGGAAAAGAACGTGCAGAAGTACAAGAGAATTTCCCAATTAAAACAGGAGAAACCGCTTCTTTGTTTTTACAGCATTTTATTAAAATATTAAAAGCAGGTGGTAAAGCAGCCATAATTATTAAAAACACTTTTTTAAGCAATGGAGGTGCTGGAAGTGCAGATGCAAGCATACGTAAAGAATTGTTAGAAAATTGTAACCTACATACCGTATTAGATTTACCAGGCGGAACGTTTACAGGTGCAGGAGTAAAAACAGTTGTGTTGTTTTTTACTAAAGGAGAGCCGACCAAAAAAGTATGGTTCTACCAATTGAATTTAGACCGTAACTTGGGAAAAACAAACCCACTAAACGAAAAAGATTTAGCCGATTTTGTAGCCTTACAAAAAACAAAAGCTGAAAGTGAAAATTCTTGGAATGTACGTTTAAGTGATGTAGACCAAACTACTTTTGACCTTTCTGCTAAAAACCCAAATACACCAGAAGAAGCTCCTTTACGCCAACCTAGTGAAATTTTGGAGGCTATGGCTAAATTGGATAAAGAATCTAATAGTATTCTACAATCAATTAATGACTTAATATGATTGTAAAAGATATACTAACTAGTCATAAGCAGGGGTTCTATAAGCCAGGCAAACAAAAGGGTGGTAATGTTCATTTTGTAAGAATCTCAGATATTAATAACAGCTTCTATCTGGATACTGATTCAACCCCAATGATTGAAGCTGATAAAAGTGATATTGAAAGATTTTCAATAAAGAAGGATGATTTTCTTTTTGCAAGAACTGGTGGAGCAGGAAGGTTTTGCTTGATTCAAGAAGATTTAAATGGAATTTTCGCGTCATATTTAATTCGTTTTAGATTTAACAACCAGAACGATTCTAACTTCCTCAGATATTTTTTTATGTCTGATTCATTTCAAAAAGAATTGAAATCTAAAATTCACGGAGGGGTTAACCAAAATGTTCACGCAGAAAACATCAAAGATTGCAATGTTCCAGAAATTGAACTTTCAGAACAAAAACAAATAGTAGCTACTTTAGACAAAGCCTTTGCAGCCATAGATACGGCAAAAGCCAATGCAGAACAAAACCTACAAAACGTTAAAGAACTTTTTGAGAGTTATTTGCAGAATGTATTTTCAACTAAAGGGGATGATTGGGAGGAAGGAGAATTTGGAAATATTATTACAACTCTAACAGATTATCACGCAAACGGTAGTTATAAAATATTAAAAAAGAACGTAGAACTTAAAGATAATGATGATTATGCTTGGATGATTCGAAGTACTGATTTTGAAAAGAGTTTTAAAAACCAGTTTAAATATATTGATGAACACGCATATAACTTTATGAGTAAAAGTAAAGTTTTCGGGAATGAGATTATTATGAGTAAAATCGGAAATGCGGGAAAAACTTATTTAATGCCAAAAATTGATAGACCTATTTCTTTAGCGATGAATCTATTTTTAATAAGATTAGATGAGAGCAGGGCTTTACCTCAATTCGTTTTTCGATTCTTAAAATCAGAAAAAGGAGAAAGTCAGATTAAAAAAAGAGTTAAAGGAGCGACTACTAAAACTATTACTAAGGATAATGTAAGAAACATAATTATTTCATATCCATCATTAGAAACACAAAAAGACATTGTCCAAAAACTAGATATTTTGTCACTAGAAACCAAAAAACTAGAAGTCATTTACACACAAAAAATAGCTGATTTAGAAGAAATGAAAAATAGTGTTTTGCAAAAAGCATTTTCTGGTCAACTCAACACCATAAACTAATCCTATGAATGAAGCCGAAACTAGAGCAGAATTAATAGACCCAAAGCTAGTAGCAGCAGGTTGGGGTGTGGTTGAGGGTTCTAAAATATTAAGAGAACGCAACTGCCAAATTACTGCAGGTCGTATTCAAGCAGGTGGCAAACGCGCCAAGCCGCTTATTGCAGATTATATTTTAGTTTATAAAGGCATTAAACTTGCAGTAGTAGAAGCAAAATCAAGAAGTTTAGAAGTTGGAGAAGGTGTTGCACAAGCCAAACTGTATGCAGATAAATTAACCTTAGATACTACCTATTCTACCAATGGAGATGCTATCTATCAAATCTGTATGCAAACAGGTGAAGAAGGTTTGGTTGACCGTTATTTAACGCCACAAGAATTATGGATAAAATCATATCCTACAAAAGCAAGTACAGAAATTACAGAACTATGGAGAGATAAATTCTCTAGTATTCCATTTGAAGATAAATCTGGTACTTGGCAACCAC
>JBLHII010000182.1:0-3238 GCA_047616265.1 Minisyncoccia bacterium | reverse complement strand
TTTATTGCTAATGGAGATATTTTACAAATTTTAGAGATCTTTAGGATTGTAGATTTATATGGTTTTCGTTTTGCAGAAGTAAAAGTGCAATTAGCAGATTATCCAAGGATGAAAGCTTTTGAAACAGTCTTATTATTGGACACACTAACGTCAGAGACACCTTCGTTAACCTATGATGATTCAAACCGGTTGTATCAAGAGGTAATGAAAGATTATGCGCATGAGACCTCAAAATTCAAAAAGTTTCAAGCAGTTAAAAAAAACAGATACTTTAATGCCTTGCAAGTCAAGTTTTCATATGCTATTACCTGCCATAAAAGTCAAGGCGGGCAATGGAAGAATGTATTTGTAGAACAACCTTATTTACCAAATGGTGTTGATAAAGATTATCTACGTTGGTTGTATACAGCTATCACAAGAGCACAAGAAAGATTATATTTGATAGGCTTTAAAGAAGACTTTTTTGAAGAAGATGCCTAATTGTTTTATTTACAATGAATTAGCAATTGAGTTTTTTTTGTTAAAAAAAAATAGAATTAAAAAAAATCAAGGTCACGTTACATAATACTATGAAAATAATAGCAATGATACCGGCACGCTATGAAGCATCTCGTTTTCCTGGAAAATTGATGCAAGACTTAGATGGTCAAACAGTAATTTTACGCACCTATCAAGCAACTGTCGCTACAGCCTTGTTTGAGGAAGTTTTTGTAGTGACAGATAGTGATATTATTTTTAAAGAAATTACAGCGCATGGCGGAAAAGCCATGATGAGCGTCAAAAAGCATGAGTGCGGTAGTGACCGTATTGCCGAAGCTGTAGCAGACATGGATATTGACATAGTGGTAAACGTTCAAGGAGATGAACCTTTTACTAATAAAAAAGCACTGGTAGATGTCCTGGAAGTTTTTAAGGCAAAAGATGCGGCTAAAATAGATCTTGCCTCTCTCATGGTTAAAATTACAGATTGGGATGAAATTACAGACCCTAATTGTGTCAAAGTTATTGTAAACAAAGAAAGTTTCGCACAATATTTTTCTAGATCACCTATACCATATCCACGTGATAAAGCTTTGGCAACTACTTATTTTAAACACAAAGGGATTTATGCTTTTAGAAAACAGGCACTATTAGATTTTTATCATTTGCCTATGGGAGTACTTGAGGCTATAGAGAAAATAGAATGCATCCGTTATTTAGAATACGGTAAGAATATAAAAATGGCTGAAACAACGGTTCAGGGTGTTGGAATTGACACTCCAGAAGATTTAGTGAAAGCCAATATTATTTTAAAAAATAAACGCGATTAGCGAACCACTTGTGAAAATTTATTTATTGTTTACAAGGGCTACCAAAGTTTAATAACACTTATTTTACTATGTAGGATGGGTCAAGTAATAGACTATATTTAGTAATTTCTTGGTCAAAAACTATATAAACATGCTCATTTAAAAATAGCTTCAAAACAGGTACAAACAAAATCACATTAAAAAGGATATGGGATTCACAAAATTTATATATTATACCATATTAGGTTGGAAAATAGAAGGTGACTTTGATAGATCAATTAAAAAATCTGTATTAATTGTTGCTCCTCACACAAGCAATATAGATTTCTTATTATCCATACTTGCGCGACGTATTTTGAGTGTGCAAATTAACTTTGTAGGAAAAAAGGAATTGTTTATAAAACCTATTGGATGGTATTTTAAATGGATGGGTGGCGCCCCATTAAATAGGAATAAAACAGAGAACAAGGTGGAGGCTATTGCAAATGTGTTTGCTGCACACGAAGAGTTTAGATTAGCTATTGCTCCAGAAGGAACTCGTAAAAAAGTACCTGCCTGGAAAACAGGATACTATTATATTGCTGTAACAGCCAAAGTGCCTATTATTTCGGTACGCCTAGATTATAAAAATAAAGTGATGGGTATTAGTGAAGCGTTTTATCCTACTGGAGATATTACAGTAGATGAGCCAAAATTAAGGGCTTATTATAAAGGTGTTATAGGTAAGGTGCCTGCCTGGACTTAATAAAAAAGAACCAAAAATAACATCTATTTTTGGTTCTTTTTTATTTGGTTTAACCTTCAGTTACTTTGTGTAACACGAAGTCTAGGTTGTTATTCTGTAGTTTCTTGCATGGTATGATACACGTTTTGCACATCATCATCTTCCTCTAATTTCTCAAGTAGTTTCTCTACATCTGCAGTTTGTTCTGGAGTTGTTATTTTGGTCACTTGTGGAATACGTTCAAAACCAGAAGACAAAATTTCAATGCTATTGGTTTCAAGATACCCTTGAATATTTCCAAAGCTTTCAAAAGGAGCATAAATTAAAACACCATCTTCGTCTTCAAAAATTTCTTCTACACCAAAATCTATTAATTCTAGTTCAAGCTCTTCTATATCCAGATTGCCAATATGTATTCTAAAGTTGCAAAGGTGGTCAAACATAAATACTACAGAGCCTGAAGTGCCCATGTTGCCATCACATTTGTTAAAATAGGAACGTACATTAGCAACAGTGCGTGTGTTGTTGTCTGTGGCAGTTTCTATTAAAATTGCAATACCGTGCTGTGCATACCCTTCAAACAATATTTCTTTATAATCTCCTAAGCTTTTATCGCTGGCACGTTTTATAGCTCGTTCCACATTGTCTTTTGGCATATTGAGAGACTTTGCATTCTGTATTATTGCACGCAAACGAGAATTTGAGTCTGGATCTGGGCCTCCTTCTTTAACCGCCATCACGATGTCTTTACCAATTCTAGTAAATGCCTTACTCATAGCGGACCAACGTTTCATTTTCCTTGCTTTTCTAAATTCAAAAGCTCTTCCCATAATATTGTTTTTAAGTAAAAGCCAAATATAAAAAATACACGCTCCAAATAACAAGAGTGTAATAAAAAGTTTTTTTGAAATTTTATTTGTCTCTGTTTATCGGACAGTATAGCCATTTCTATTGTTGTTTTTTTAGAATTCTATTTTTTTAGAAAAATACTATCAAACTCGCATTGTATAAGTCACAAAAGAACGTAATTTTGCAACTTGCTCAAATTCTCATCATTGTGACCATAGACACTTCAAACAGTATAGACGAAACAAAAACGGGTAAAGATTTATACGCTTATCAAAAAGGTGCAATAAATAAGATCTTCACAGCATTTGATGACGCCCCTGAGGATTATCATCTTTTATATCAACTACCAACGGGTGGTGGAAAGACGGTGATATTT
>JBLHII010000181.1:0-3267 GCA_047616265.1 Minisyncoccia bacterium | reverse complement strand
ACAATAGAAAAGTTATCTACATCTTTCATGTCTTTAAGCGCTTCTTCTATAGCGGCTTCAGGAGTATTAAAACGCTCCATAAGTCCACGGGCAACCTCTATAGCTTCACCATTAAGGTAGTTCGCCAACTCTGGGTCTATAATAGCAAATATTAAAATACCTAAAGCGGTGCTAATTAAAAGGCCAATTGCGGTGGTTATAAAGTAAGCAGAGAAGGCTTGTTTAAATGTCATAATACCTCCTAAAATATCTTTGGCTTTTGCTGTGGAAACAATACCCGCACCAATAACAACAATAATAGTAGCAACACCGATCCATGCTGAAAGAAATAACTCTTGGTTAAGCGCATACATTAAAACAGTTGTAATGGCTAAAATTCCCCCTAGTATAAGACCATATTGGATTGCACTTTCTTTTATAGTAACATTTGAATCTGACATTTTTTGTAATTTTTTGATTATGTAGGTTAGTAAACAAATGTAGTAAAATGTTACAAAATAAAACCCACAAGCTTGCAAGTATACACTATTTAATTTATGCAGAAATCTTTGCAAAAAAAATCACGCTATTTGCATAGCGTGATTTATTGCACAAACGTGTACCTGTATTAAGAACGCCCATAGAGCTTCTCATAAAGGTCTTTGTACATTTCTTTGATTACTTTACGTTTTGATTTCATGGTAGGGGTAAGGTGTCCTGCCTCAATGCTCCATACATCTGGGGTAAGTTGGAAGGTTTTTATTTTTTCCCAACTTCCAAAACGTTCGTTGTGTTTGTTTATTTCTTCTTGTATGCGATTAATAAGCTGTTCATCTTTACAGGCTATTGTCGTATCATCTGAAATATTATTTCCTTTTATTCTGCTCCAGTCACGAACCCAGTCCCAATTTGGTTGGATTAATGCAGCTGGCATCTTTTCTCCATCACCCACTACTAAAATTTGCTCGATAAATGAAGATTGCTTCATTGCATTTTCAATTAACTGAGGTGCTACATATTTTCCACCACTGGTTTTAAACATAGATTTCTTACGGTCGGTTATTTTTAAGAAACCGTCACTATCGATTTCTCCAATATCTCCAGTATGGAAGTATCCATTTTTAAGTACCTCTGCAGTTTGCTCTGGATCTTTGTAATACCCTTGCATTACTTGTGGTCCTTTTACTAAGATTTCTCCGTCTTCCGCAATTTTAATTTCTGTGTCTGGCAATACTTTACCAACACTACCAATTCTAAAACCGCCATTACGCATATCATTTACAGTAACAACAGGAGCCGTTTCTGTAAGACCATACCCCTCCATTACTGGACAACCTGCTGCGTTAAAAACTCGAGCAAGTCTTGGTTGCAATGCTGCAGAACCAGACGCAATAGCTTTTAAGTTTCCACCAAGAGCTTCTTGCCACTTGCTGAAAATTAGCTTGCGTGCTACTTTTAGTTTAGCTTCATAAAGCCAGCCGTTTTGTCCATAAGGCTGCCATTCAAGGCCCAATTCTACCGCCCAAAAGAAAAGTTTCTTTTTAACACCAGTTAAATCTGCTCCTTTGGCAATAATTTTATCATACACCTTTTCAAGTAAACGCGGTACAGCCGTCATTACTTCTGGGTGTATTTCTTTAAGATTGTCGCTAATTGTCTCTAGACTTTCAGCAAAATGAATACTTACCCCACAATACTGGTACATATACAATAACATACGCTCATAAATGTGGCAAACAGGAAGGAAACTTAATGCTTTAGATTTCCCCATTTCTATAGGCAATCTACCTTTGCTGTGTTTTGCATTACACGCAATATTCTTGTGCGTTAACATTACACCTTTAGGTCTACCGGTAGTTCCAGAGGTATAGATAAGTGTTGCTAAATCATCCTCATTAACAGCATCCATGCGTTTCTGCACTTCTTCTTGTAGCTCTTGGTTATCGTTCCCAAGACGTATTAACTCTTTCCAGCTATCACAGCCGTTAATATCTTCAAAGCTATAAACTCCCTTTAAGCTAGGAACGTTTGCTTTTATCTTATTTATTTTTTCTAGTACTTCTACACAAGAAACAAATACATATTTAGACTCTGAGTGGTTGAGGACATATTCATAGTCCTGTTCAGAAATAGTAGGATATATAGGTACATCTTGGGCACCTGTTTGTAGTATCCCAATATCACAGATATTCCATTCGGTTCTATTTGTCATAGAAATTATGGCGATCTTATCATTGGCTTCTATCCCTAGTTTAATCAAACCACGGCTTATCGCATTGGCTTGATCTATATATTGTTTGGTGGATGTTTTAATCCAGGTTCCATTTACTTTGCTTACCAATGCTGCCTCTTGAGGATAATTTTCTAATTGGTAATATGGAAAATCAAAAAGTCTTTTTACTTCTTTCATATTATTATAATTTCTGTGAATGCAAAATAGGAAAAATTATTCATTTTTTATAACTTCAAGAATTAAATTGAAATGATAAAAAAAATGTCACACCAGCGAGCCGGTATGACATTTTTTAACCTAGTACCATTTATTATTCTTTGATGATTTTAAATGTTTGTGTAGTTCCTTCTTCTGTAAGTTTTAAAATGTAAACCCCAGAAGCTAGCGCGCTGTAGTCTAAAGAATGATTTCCAGAGGCTGTGGATGTCTTTATACGGCGCCCTTGTATGGTGTATATGCTTGCCGTGTAATTGTTTAAAGCGGTGGTGATGTGTAGTATGTTTTTTACAGGATTTGGATATATGCCAAATTGATATTGCTGTTGGTCTTCAATAGAAAGTGTGTCCTCATTTAGGGTATTAAAGGTAAGGTCATCAAAATAAAACCCGTCACCTGAGGCAAAATTATCAGACCTAAAAATAAACCTTACTGTAATGGTCTCTCCAATATAGTCACTCAAGTCTATTTGTTCTTGTACCCAATCATCTTGTGAGCCGTCATATAGTGGTTGTCCCTCTGGTTGGTCTGAGCTACCCGCATTGGTATACAAACCACATTGTGGTATCCAATTATCCCCACCGTTTACTGAAATTTGAAACTGTGCGTAATCATAGTTGTTTTCTATATCAAATTTTGTCCAAAAGGTCACGTTTGCCCCAATAACTCCAGATAGATCTATAGTATTGTTCAAAACAATAGATTTGTTTGCATTGGCATTGTAATCTCCATTTGGAGACTCTGTGATACTGCTAGGTGATGAAACATATGTTTGTGTTGTGGTAGCCCATCCATTGTTTGAATAGGTAGATGTTGTGGAAGCATCATCTTCAAAAATG
>JBLHII010000180.1:0-3321 GCA_047616265.1 Minisyncoccia bacterium | reverse complement strand
AACCAAAGTCTCTAATTCTGTCATTACCTAAAATACCATAAGAAGTTCTAATTTTTAAGAAATCGAATGTGTTACTATCATTTAAGAAACCTTCTTCAGATACAATCCATCCTGCAGATGCAGAGGGGAAATAACCAAATTTATTTTCAGGTCCAAATTTTGTTGAACCATCTCTACGCATTACACCAGAGAATAAATACTTCCCTTTATAATCATACTGCACACGGCCAAAATAAGAAAGAAGTCTTGCATCAAATGTGTTTCCTCCATTTTGGAAGTTGTTGGTAACAATTTCAGAATCTTGAATATCCACATCTATACCAGTGGTTCCAGGAACGTTAATCCCTGTAAATCCAGTAAACCTTCCCGTTGTTTGAAATACAGAAGTACCGAGTGTAACGTCTAGCTTGTGGGTATCATTAAAAGTATTGTTATAGTTTGCAAAAGTATCGAAGGTGTAATCTCTAAAGATATTTGCAGACTCGGAAATAATATCTCTATCTGGAGAAATGTTAAATACTTTTCCAGATCCGTAAAAAGCAACTGGAGTGTAACTAAATCCAAACACCTCTGCATAGTTGGCTTGGATTCTAGATTCAATTTTGAAATGTTCTAGAAATTTATAATTAGCACTAAAACTTCCACTAAGTTTTCTAACCCTAGTTTTGTTATTGGTGTTTTCCATTTGTGCTAATGGGTTGATTACTTCATTACCCAATCCTTCTGCTAAGGTGTAATTTCCAGCCTGATCTCTTACCGTAAAAGTTGGCGCATTGTTTAATGCGTTGTATAAGACAGAACCCAAAGAGTTTTCTGATAAGGATTTACGCTCTATACCAGAAAAAAGTAAAGAAGAGTTAAACTCAATTTTCTTTAGAATTTTTCTGTCATGGCTTAATCTAGAAGTAAAACGGTTGAAGTTAGCTTTATCTCCACCAACAATACCATCTTGTGTTAAGTAGGAAGCACTAAAAGAGGTACGTCCATTTTTTGTACCACCAGAAACAGAAATATCTGCATTAGAGATTGGAGCCGATTCAAAAACTTCATCCTGCCAATTTGTACCTTGACCTAAAGAGCCAACATTATTAAAAAGTGGCGCATCACCATTATTAATTCTAGCCTCGTTAACAAGACCTGCATATTCTGTTGCATTTAAAACAGGAATTTTACGGGTTGTTTCTTGTATACCGTAATATGATTTAAAATCAAATTTGATTTCAGAATCATAACTACCACTTTTTGTTGTTATTAAAATAACACCGTTGGCGGCTCTTACTCCATATATACCAGCTGTTGCATCTTTCAATACATTGATGGATTCTATATCTGAAGGGTTTACAACACTCAAATCTTCAATTACGTTACCATCTAGAAGTATTAAAGGTCTACTATCTCCATTGGTGGCTATACCACGAATTTTAATATCTAGACCACTACCAGGAGCACCAGAGCTTGGGGTAATTTGTACACCAGCAACTTGACCCTGGAGGGCTTGCTCGATTCTAGTTGGTTTTAAATCCTCAATAGTTTCACTAGATATTACAGATACAGCACCAGTAATTTCTTTCTTACGCTGTGTACCGTAACCTACAATTAAAACTTCCTCTAAGGAGTCTACATCTGGAGTTAATGAAATTGTAACGTTGTTTTGGGAAGTGATGCGTTTTTCTGAAGTAACAAAACCTATATAAGATATGACTAAAATGTCATTCATGGTTACTTCGTCAATTTTAAAGTTTCCATCAAAATCTGTGGTGACACCATTTTGAGTTCCTTTCACCAAAACAGTAGCACCTAATAAAGGTATGTTTTGGTTTTGATCTACAACGGTCCCTGTTATTGAAAAGTTTTGAGCGCTAGCAACAAAACAAAAACAAAAAACAGCAACAAAAAGACTAATGTGTTTCATTCAATATAATTTTTGTACAATATAGTAATATGAAGGTAACATTTTCTTAAAATGAACCTATACAAAAAACATACATCGCAAATACATAAGGTATAAATTATGAATACGGCAATAACAGACCACTGAATATAGAATGATGGAAGTTTTTAAGCGTAATTGGCAAAAGAGACAATATGAGCAGCATAAAAATAGATGTTGTAGTAATGTTGTATTTTAAAACAGCTATGTTGTAGCTATTTTAAGTCTATAAAGTAGTTATTAAGGTTAATGTCATGGTCTAGGCTAATTTTTTTTCTCAATCTATATCGTTTTATCTCAACACTTCTATGCGAAATATTAAGCAATGGAGCGATTTCTTTTGATGAAAGATTTAATCTTAAGTAGACACAGAATCTTAAATCATTCGCAGTTAATTCTGGATGTATGTCTTTTACTTTCTTGAAAAAGTCCTTATCGGCATGGTTAAAGGCTTTTTCAAAAAACTCCCAATCATCTTTGTCATTTAAGGATTTGTTTATTTTTTTGACCAACGGAGCAACAGTTTCTATTTCTGAAAACTTTAAAAGCTCTGCTTTAAAATCATTAAGCACATTATTTTTCTTAATCATACTCATGGTAGATACCGCTAATTCCCTATTTCTAGCTTCAATATCTTGTTGAAGCCTATCATTTTTTAATTGAATGATTTCTTTTTGGACCTCCAATTCCTTAAGCGCAGTATCCCTGCTGCTTTTTTCTAGAATACGCTCTTTTTCCTTTCGATAATTTCTTTTATACCATGCATTTACTAAAATGAAAAAGAACACAAACCCAATACTGTATAACGTAATAGATACTATAGAAAAATACCAGGGCGTTTCTATGGTAAAAGAATACTCAGCCTCACTCTCTTCTATGCTTTTATTAACACGTCCTTTAAGACGAAAGGTATAATCACCATAGGGTAGGTTTTCAAAAGAAATAGATGAGTTTGCACTCCATTCACTCCACACTTTATTTTTATTACTTTCTAAAAGATATTTAAATTCAGGAATCTTGTATGTATTGTATTCAGGTATAGAATATTCAAATACAATACAGTCTTCACTCGCTTTAAAAACCTGTTGCTCATTAGCTACCAAAAAAACATCTTCTTTGGTTTCACCTACATAAATTGAATTTAGGTAAATCGTAAACGTTTCTTCCGCAGGAACCTTAGTATTTATAAGTAAATACCCATTTGAGGTTCCAAAAAGGTATTCTTGAGAACTTATCTTTGAAATATTCTCATACCCTTTCTTTTGATTTCGGAGTGATATTGGAATATGCATGCTTGTAATGATATATGAATCCGTAAAAGGTTCTTTGGTCACATAGGTAATTCCATTTTTTGTAAAAAACCAAAGCATATCAGAAACGTTGGTCTCTAA
>JBLHII010000179.1:0-3336 GCA_047616265.1 Minisyncoccia bacterium | reverse complement strand
GTCTATGATGGTGCAGTAGGTTCAGCAGGTTTCTTGGTAGAGGCTTTTGATTATATGAGAAATATCAAAAAACTATCTACACAAGACATAGAAACACTTCAAAAGAAAACATTTTACGGTAAAGAAAAAAAATCACTTGCCTACATTATTGGTATTATGAATATGATATTACACGGAGTAGAAGCTCCCAATATTATACACACCAATACATTGGCGGAAAACCTTGCTGACATACAAGAAAAAGACCGTTACAATGTGGTGTTGGCAAACCCACCTTTTGGCGGAAAAGAACGTGCAGAGGTACAAGAGAATTTCCCGATTAAAACAGGAGAAACCGCTTCTTTATTCTTACAGCATTTTATAAAGATTTTGAAAGCAGGCGGTAAAGCAGGTATAGTAATTAAAAATACTTTTTTAAGTAATACTGATAATGCTTCTGTTGCCATACGTAAAGAGTTATTAGAGAACTGCAACTTGCATACCGTATTAGATTTACCAGGAGGTACTTTTACGGGTGCAGGAGTAAAAACAGTAGTCTTGTTCTTTACCAAAGGTGAACCGACCAAAAAAGTATGGTTTTACCAGTTGAATTTAGACCGTAACTTAGGAAAGACCAATGCCCTAAATGAAAAAGATTTAGCAGATTTTGTAACACTCCAAAAAACGAAAGCTGAAAGTGAAAACTCTTGGAATGTGCGTTTGAGTGATGTAGACCAAACCACTTTTGACCTTTCTGCTAAAAACCCAAATACGCCAGAGGAAGCACCGTTACGCCAACCCAATGAAATTTTGGAAGCAATGGCAACTTTAGATAGGGAAACTGCTGATGTAATAAATGATTTAAAATTGTTGATTGGAAATGATTAAAGAATTGACAATGGAAAAGACGAGTTTGCCTGTTGGTTGGGAGATGAAAACTTTAGGAGATATCTCAGATTTCCAAAGAGGTTTAACATACAGTAGAAAAGACGCTGTAGATTTCTCTGAAAATATTGTTTTACGTGCGACTAATATTGATTTAGATAAAAGTTGTCTTGATTTTTCAGAATTGAAATATTTGAATAATGATTTTCAAGTAAAACAAAATAAAAAAATCGTTAAAGGTGGCTTACTAATCTGTTTATCAAGTGGGAGTAAAAAACACTTAGGTAAAGTTGCATTAGTTACAGATGAGTATAATTATGCTTTTGGAGGGTTTATCGGACAAATAATACCTGACAATCAAGTTGTATCAAAATATTTGTTTTATAATTTGGTTTCAGAGGCATACAAGAAATACATCTCTGAATTGACGGACGGCATTGGAATTAATAACCTAAAATCAATTGATTTGAAATCATTCGAAATTCCACTACCGCCATTACCCCAACAAAAACAAATAGTAGCCCTATTAGACAAAGCCTTTGCAGCCATAGATACCGCAAAAGCCAATGCAGAACAAAACCTCCAAAACGCAAAAGAACTTTTTGAGAGTTATTTTAGAAAAGCACTTTCTAATAAAAATTGGCTAACCGTTAAGTTAGGTGAAGCGTGTGAAAAAGTAGAATATGGTTCATCCACCAAATCGTCTAGAGAAGGTTTGCTGCCTGTTCTAAGAATGGGTAATATTCAAAACAGAAGACTTGTCTGGAATGATTTAAAATATTCCAACAATAAAGAAGACAATGACAAATATCTTTTAAAGTATAATGATGTTCTTTTCAATAGAACTAATAGTCCTGAATGGGTAGGGAAAACAGCCATTTACAAGGGTGAAATGCCTGCAATATTTGCAGGTTATTTAATTAGAATCATCCGAAAAGAAGATTTATTGGATGCTGATTATTTAAATTATTATCTAAACAGTCAGATTGCTAAAGATTATGGGGATACTGTGGTTATCTCAAGTGTAAACCAAGCAAATATAAATGGAACTAAGTTGAAATCTTACCCTATTCCTCTTCCTGATATAGAGACACAAAAACAAATTGTTCAAAAGCTTGATTCTCTTTCAATAGAGTGCGAAAAACTAGAAGCTATTTACACACAAAAAATAGCCGATTTAGAAGAAATGAAAAAGAGTGTGTTGCAAAAAGCTTTTTCTGGTCAACTCAACACCATAAACTAATGCTATGAATGAAGCGGAAACTAGAGCAGAATTAATAGACCCAAAGCTGGCAGCAGCAGGTTGGGGTGTGGTAGAGGGTTCTAAAATATTAAGAGAACGCAACTGCCAAATTACCGCTGGTCGTATTCAAGCAGGTGGCAAACGTGCCAAACCGCTTATTGCAGATTATATTTTAGTGTACAAAGGCATTAAACTCGGTGTAGTTGAAGCAAAATCAAGAAGTTTAGAAGTTGGAGAAGGTGTTGCACAAGCCAAACTGTATGCAGATAAATTAACCTTAGATACTACCTATTCTACCAATGGAGATGATATTTATCAAATCTGTATGCAAACAGGTACAGAAGGTATTGTAGACCGTTATTTAACGCCAAAAGAATTATGGATAAAATCATATCCTACAAAAGCAAGTACAGAAATCACAGAACTATGGAGAGATAAATTCTCTAGTATTCCATTTGAAGATAAATCTGGTACTTGGCAACCACGCTATTACCAAGAAATAGCCATTAAAAGAACTTTAGAAAGCATTGCACAAGGTAAAGACCGTATTCTATTAACGCTTGCCACAGGTACAGGAAAAACAGCCATTGCCTTTCAAATTGCTTGGAAGTTATTTCATACCCGTTGGAATCTAACTGCCAACAATCAATATCAAAAACGTCAACCTAGAATTTTATTCTTAGCCGACAGAAACATATTAGCCAATCAAGCATTCAATTCCTTTTCGGCATTTGAAGAAGATGCTTTAGTTCGTATCAAGCCCAAAGAGATTAAGAAAAGAGGAAAAGTACCTACCAACGGTAGCATATTCTTTACCATTTTTCAATCTCTAATGGCAAATGATACTACCGCTGAGGTAGAAGAAATAGAAGAAGAAAACACGACTGATTATGATATGGATGCTGCGTATTACAATCAGTATCCAAAAGATTACTTTGACCTTATCATTATAGATGAGTGCCATAGAGGTGGTGCAAATGATGAAGGAAATTGGAGGGGTATTTTAGACTACTTCTCTCCTGCTGTTCAGTTGGGTTTAACAGCAACACCGAAACGAAAAGACAACGTAGATACCTACAAATACTTTGGAGACCCTGTCTATATTTATTCGTTAAAAGAAGGGGTAAATGATGGCTTCTTAACGCCTTTTAAAGTAAAAAGAATATCAACCACATTAGATGATTATATCTACACTGCAGATGATGAGGTTGTGGAAGGAGAGATTGAAG
>JBLHII010000178.1:0-3340 GCA_047616265.1 Minisyncoccia bacterium | reverse complement strand
TTCAACAAGGTTGTCAGTGAGCCTGCTTGGCCATGTATGTCTCCAATGATGTCGTACATAAGTGTAATGTTAAAACAAAATTTAATATAAAATCAACGTCTAGAAAGGATTGTTACTTTTTTATAAATGGAATTAATTTCACATCATTGATATAGCTGATTCGAGCATAATAGACACCATTGTTTAAAGAGCTTACTGAGATGTTGGTTTGTGGTTCAGTAGTTGTAAAGCTTATGATAGTGTTGCCAGATAAGTTATAGATGTACACACTGGCTTCTTGATTTTCTGAGATGTTAATATTCAAGCTAAGTGTGTTACTAGTGGGGTTAGGAAATAAACTTACACCATCTTCAAAATTTAAAAACCTGAAAGGTAAAGGTGTTGTGAATGATAGAGGTCCCATTTCGGCTCGATAATAAACCCACTGATTTTTAATAGGTTGTTCATCAAAAAATTCATAAGGGACAGGGCTCTCGGATCCCCCGCAAACACCAGCAATGTCACCAATTTCTACAAAAGTTGTTGTGTCTATCCCGCGATACATGGTGATGCCGTTGCAAGACTCTCCACCAGAAATAACAAGTTTTAACTGCACACCGTTGTTAGATTGCAGGGCAGTAAATTCATCTAGAATAGGGTGCTGGCCTTCGAAATCTTGACTAAAAGCAAAGCTTGAAAGGTAACAAAAAATAAAAGTGAGAATAGGTTTCATACCGCATTAACGCATAATAGTCTCAAAATCTTGCCATAGCACTTCTTTTGGTGTAGGAGCAGTGACAGTCATGGTCTCTTTTGTAACGGGATGCTCAAAGCGTAGTTTCTTAGCATGCAGGTGAATAGACCCATCTTTATTGGGTCTTTTGGCGCCGTATTTTAAGTCACCTTTAATAATCATACCATTGGTGCTTAGTTGCACCCTTATTTGGTGATGCCTCCCAGTCTTGGGATTTACTTCAAGGTAGTAGTATCGATCGCTCTTCCCTTTCAATATATAGTCCAACTCGCATCTTTTGGCATCAGATCTTTCGTAGGTAAAAGCAATGCTTTTGTTGGTTTTACTGTTTTTTTGAAGGTACTGTATGAGTGTTTTTTTAGTTTCTTTAGGTTCTTGTTCAACAACTGCCCAATATGTCTTTTGCGGTGTTTTGTCTTTAAACGCAACAGTCATTCTGGTCAACGCTTTGCTCGTTTTGGCAAACAAAATCACACCACTTACAGGCCTATCGAGCCTATGAATGGTGCCCAGAAATACATCGCCAGGTTTGTTGTACTTTACTTTTATGTAAGCTTTAACGATGTCACTCAATGGAGTGTCACCTGTTTTGTCACCTTGCGTAATATCACCAGAGCGTTTATTGATGGCAATCAAATGATTGTCTTCAAACAACACTTGAAGATTGTTAGGATTGCTTTTAGTGTTAGTATTGCTCACGGTCGTTTGGGAAATCTTTGGCTCTTACGTCAAGCACATAATTGTTAACAGCACCTTTCATCTCTTCGTATAGGTTGTGATACCTTCTCAAAAAACGCGGATTAAACTCATTGGTGATTCCCAGCATATCATGTACTACTAGCACTTGACCGTCCACACCGTTGCCAGCACCAATACCTATAATTGGGATGTTAACAGATTCGGCAACCTCTTTGGCAAGTTTAGCAGGTACTTTTTCAAGCACAACAGCAAAACATCCTGCTTCTTCCAAAATCTTCACATCCTCTTTTAGTCGTTCTGCCTCTTCATCTTCTTTTGCACGAACAGTATAAGTACCAAATTTGTAAATAGATTGAGGAGTTAATCCCAAATGTCCCATAACGGGTATGCCAGCACTTAAAATACGTTCAATAGATTCTCTTACTTCTCTTCCACCTTCTAGCTTTACGGTATGGCCACCAGATTCTTTCATGATCTTGATAGCTGAAGTAAGTGCTTCTTTTGAGTTTCCTTGATAAGAACCAAAAGGCATATCTACAACAATCAAGGCTCTTTTTACAGCTCTCACTACAGAGGAAGCATGATAAATCATTTGATCAAGCGTAATAGGTAGCGTTGTCTCATGACCAGCCATCACATTCGAAGCCGAATCTCCTACTAATATAACATCTACTCCTGCTTCATCTACAATACGAGCCATGGAGTAATCGTATGCAGTAAGCATCGCAATTTTTTCTCCCTTTAGCTTCATTTCTTGTAAAATGTGTGTAGTAACTCTTTTAACAGATTTGTGTACGGACATGGTTTGTAGTTTCTACAAATATTAAAATATTTTAACGATTACCACTGAGAATAGTTAGACAAGTATGTAAATAGTAGAATTTAGAGTAAAATTTAATTTCATATAGCTCGAATATAACGGTATAGAGCAATTAAATGTGTAAATTTGTGCCCTCAAAAAAACAATTATGAAATTTTTAAAAGTAACATACATTTCAGTTTTAGTCTTGCTAATCAATGCTTGTAGCACTGATTTTGAAATAAATGCCCCACGTGATGAGACCCCTGTGGTATATGGTCTAATCAATGCTTTTATTGATCCTGATCCAGAGACTAATTTTGATTTGCCTGATACCCAGTTTGTTAAAATTACCCATACTTTTTTAGGAGAAGGAAATATTCTTGATTATGCTCAAATAAGAGATTCTTCTGAGTACAATCAAAAATTGAAAGCATATTTTATTAGAACAGCTACTTTAGACACGTTATTATTAGATACAATAACTATTTTTAATAAAAAAGAAGGGCAATTTTACGGAGGTAAATCGACTGTTTATTTCACAAAAGAAGCTATCGAACCTTTAGAGTCATATGAACTTGTTGTGGAAGCGCCTAACAAAACAGTACGTGCTAAAACAAATACGGTAGGAGAAATATTGATTGAAAAACCTCGATACGGTGGAAAAATAAATTTAGTTAACGGCTCACTAGCTCCATGGACATACAGAGAGTTGGAGGTAGATTATACAACTTCTGAAAACGTGAAATATGTAGAAGTTAGTCTTATCTTATCATACACAGAGTATTACCAAGATAATACGAATGAATTAAAGCAATTTGAATATTTTGTAGGTAGCCGAGAAGCTGAAACTGATGCAGGTAGAGAAAACGTGTCATTTAAATGGAATACAGAAAATTTCTTTAGAAAATTAAGCGAAATAGAAACACCTGAAAATGTGGTTAAAAGAATTCCTTTTGTAGGAACTGATATTAAGGATCAAGCGTTTGAGTATAAATTTACCATTGCAGGAAATGAAATCAATACCTACATTGATTTGCAAAATCCTTCTACAGGCATTGTACAGGAAAAACCTATCTATAGCAATGTAGCCAATGGCTTAGGTATCT
>JBLHII010000177.1:0-3369 GCA_047616265.1 Minisyncoccia bacterium | reverse complement strand
GGTGGTTGTAGCTCAGTTGGTTAGAGCGCTGGTTTGTGGTACCAGAGGTCGCCGGTTCGAACCCGGTCTTCCACCCAAAAAGAGTCTTCATGAATATGAAGGCTCTTTTTACGTTTATGACATTTTCTTATTCAATTCATTTTGGCGGAAATATTTTTGAAAAAACATACCCAACAATCATTGCTAGTAAAAATGAAGGGGCTAAGACATCTAATTCTTTAAAATAAGGGCCTATTGTTTCCATCTCAGAGACTACAAATTTAAAAAAAAGTACAGATAAAAACCCTGTAATCATAGTTGCTATTGCTCCTTTCTCTGAGTATCCTTTCCAGAATAATGATAGAATAATTACAGGACAGAATGTTGCTGCTATTCCAGACCATCCAAAAATCATAATCCAAAAAATCTGTCTATCTGGATATAAATTATATAATAAAACAGCAATTCCTAGGGCAACCAATGCCATTGCTATGGTTACTAATCTAGAAAATTTTGTTAAGTCCTCATCCTTTAAATCGGGTCTAAATATTTTCTGATAAAAATCACGTGTAATAGCGCTTGAGGCAAGAATAAGCAGGGAATCAATGGTTGACATAATTGCCGAGAGCACAATAGCAATAAATATAGCAACTAGTATGGTAGGTAAAAACTCATTTGTGATCATGCTCAATACATCTTCTCCTCCAGTACCTAGTACTGCTTCTGGGTCTTGCCCTTCGGTTGTGAAATAAATTCTAGCAAGAATACCAATGGTTACTGCAGCTGCATCTGTTAGTAATGTAAAAAGTAGCGCAACCCATTTACCTTTATCAATTTCATGTTCACTTTTGATAGACATAAAACGAACATAGACCTGTGGCGATCCTAAGAAACCCAAACCAATCATAGAGAACCCTAAAATAGTAAACAAGTTCATCCATCCGTCATCGCTTCTCCCCATGAGTTGTGTTAACGTAGGATCAATGGCATTAAGTCCTTCTGTAATTCCAGCACCTTGATCCATAGAGAACCAAACTACAATAGGAAGAAGCACTAGACCAATGAACATTAAGACACCTTGAAACATGTCTGACCAAACTGCGGCAACAAACCCTCCAATAAAAATATACACGAGTACAATACTAAAACCAACCAGAACTCCTATGCGATAATCAATACCAAGCATAGATTCAAAGGCAATCCCTGTTACGTCCATTTGAGACGCCACATAGATCACAACAAACACAACCAATGCAGAGGCTGATATAATTCTAAGCGTGTTTGTAGTAGATTTAAAATGACTCTGAAGGTAGTCTGGGATGGTAATGGCCTTGTATTGGTCTGATCTTCTCTTAAACTTTTTCGCCATGAATTGCCAAGAAATAAAGACGCCAAGTAGTTCACCAGCAACGACCCAGTATCCAGAGTACCCTGCTATGGCACCCATTCCTGTAAGCCCTATTAAAAGCCATCCAGATTCTCCAGTCGCTCTGGCAGAAAATGCAACAGCCCAAAAGCCCATCTTTTTTCCGCCTAAATAATAATCACTCATACTCTTAACCCTTCGAGAGGCTACTATTCCTATTAAAAATAGAATAGCCACATAAATACTTAAAACAACAATTTTTGTGATCATTTTGTTTTTGTTAATTTATTAAATAAGCATAGCATTGTGCTAGCGGTGGTATCGAAATTTAGCTTCTAGTTTACGGTATTGAATCCCTTTATCTAAGACCTCTTTTTAGTTACATTTTATCTCCAAAGAAAATAGAATTCATCAATAATTTGTTGGTACCATACCAAAAGGCTCTAAAATTAGTGTTGTCTGTAAAGTAGATTACGTTTCCACGACCTAGACGTACTTTTTTAAAGGGTACCGTGTTTTTTAACAGGGTTAGATTCGGGTTGGAGATATAACCACTTAGTAATGGATTTTCTGTATATTTAATAGGATTGTTGTAGCTGTCTTTATCTGCTTCTATAAAGATAGTGGTATTTCTAAACATAGGTAGTTTGTCATTTTTGTATCCAAAAGCAATAGGGTGTGAGCGGTCTAGGGTTGTTTGGAAAATGGCACCTCCAATACCTTGTGCGCCTTTATAATCACCTCGCTGCTCAAAGTTTATGTTTGTAGCTGTGTCTTTTTTAGTTTTAAAGTTCATTTTCATGAACTCGTTCTTATCCAACCATGTACCTGCACTCTTATACCCAATAAGTGTCCCGCCGTTTTGAACCCATGTTTTTAATTTTTTAGCAGCATCTTCATCTAAAGCACTACCTCTAGTTGCGGGTATTATTATATCTGTATATTTACTAATATCTGCTCTTCTAAAGTTTTTTGTGTCTAGTTTTGTGATATGCATATCATAACGTTGGTCAAACAAATGCCATATTTCTCCAGCATCATATGAGTTAATGCCATCTCCAACTAACAGCGCTACTTTTGGAAGTGCTAAAGCTCTAAATTGATTGCTACCCAGATTTACTCCATTTGTTTGTCCAGACGCTAAGGCGTCTATGTGTATCCCTGTTTCTTGGACTATTTTCTGAATAACCTCAGAAATGGTAGCCGATGAGAGTTCTTGATTTTTAACTGGAATTAAAATTGTACCGTAATCGTATTGTGTGTTGCCGTTACTAAAAGGTTTCATGCCTACTTTGGCTCTTATTCCTCTTTGAAGCAACATATTTAGAGCTTTGGGTGTATAGTAATCGTGCCATTCCATCACATAGGCATACGCTGAATAAGCTGGAGCTTTGGCTGCAGGTTTTGTCAAGTCTGTTATTTTAGCTCCCGCTTTGTTCATAGCTACTTTTTCATCATAATCTAGATTAAAGGCTAAAGGAAGTGTCCATGCACTTACATCATAAAACAAACTGTCTTTAAAGTTGGTTCGTTTTTCAAACATAGCATTAATAAGCCTGTGTTGTCTTTGGTTTTTTGGGACGATATAACTACTTCCTTTAGTGTAGTGATTTCCGCTTGATGTAAAGTCGTCGGCTACTTCATGAAACTCAATCTGGTGACGTTGTAATATTTCGGCTAGATGATACGCTTTAGAGGGGTCTTTTTTATCTCCAAAGACAATAGCTCCTCCTTTTGAAGCTTCGCTAAAAGCATCTTTGTAAAACTGTTGTTGGTAGTGCACTATTTTTGTGCGCATCTCCACAGCAGCCTCTAGGGTAGATAAAGCAGCTGTAAATTGATTGCGAATAGTGAACGGAAAGGTTAAAATACCGTTTACACTTTCTTGTGCATGCCCTCTAGAAGATGCTTGCTCAAATAAGATCCCAATGCTTCCATTAATATCTGGAAATGTAGATCCTTTGCCATAATAGAAGTCATCAAAATTTTCTTTACTATAGTAAAAACTACCAATTTCATCAAAT
>JBLHII010000176.1:0-3398 GCA_047616265.1 Minisyncoccia bacterium | reverse complement strand
CCAAAGTTGAAATAACTCAAGCACTTCGTGGTTGCTAGCATTTACCTCGCTGTGTTCAATACCACTACCAGCACTCATTACCTGAATATCGCCAGCCTCAATAACACCCTGGTTGCCCATAGAGTCTTTGTGTTTTAGCGAGCCAGATTGTGGTAGGGTGATAATTTCCATATTCTTGTGTGGATGTTTGCCAAAACCCATAGCTGGCGCTATGGTGTCATCGTTAAGCACCCGTAAAGTTCCAAAACCTAATCTGTCAGGATTGTAATAATTTCCGAAGCTAAACGAATATTTTGCGTGTAACCAATCAAAACGTACTGTGCCCCTTGAAGCTGCTGTGTGTACAACTTTGTTCATTTAATAGTATGAAATTTTAAATTTAGATGCTATAATGTGTAAATTTACGAAAAAGCTACGTGTTTAACGTCTTTTTGCAGCTGTAAACAAATGAATACAAGAACTACCCATGTTTATCTGGTACCAGGATTGGCTGCCGATAAAGAGATTTTTAAAAACACACAATTACCAGCACCTCAGTATACCATACATGTGATTTCTTGGCTTATTCCTCATAGGCGAGAAACTATTTCAGATTATGCAGCCCGAATGGCTGTATTTGTAACACATGAAAATGCTGTTTTGGTGGGTGTCTCTTTCGGTGGTATTGTTGCGCAGGAGATGGATTTTTTTTTAAAATTAAAAAAACTCATTATTATTTCTAGTGTTAAAACAAAGTTTGAGCTTCCTATGAGATTTAAAATAGCTCAAAAAACACGCGCTTATAAATTGTTGCCAACAGGGTTATTGTTGAGGTCTAAGAATTTAACAAAATATGCTTTGGGACCCCGCTCTAAAAAGAGGTTGAAGATATATCAAGATTTTTTACACATACGCAATAAGACGTATTTAGACTGGGCAATCAAGAACATGATCGAATGGAAGCGCACTTCGCCATTATCAAAGGTATATCATATCCACGGTGATAGTGATTTAGTATTTCCGATAGAAAACATTAAAGATGCTACGATCATTTACGGTGGAACCCATATCATGTTATTAAATAAAGCTTTGGTAATAAACCAAAAACTTGTTGATATTATCACAGATAACTAATTTGTTTTCTGTGATTTTAGGCTGCGACATTTGGTATCTTTATTGAAATTTTTTAAAATATGAATCTACTTTCAAAAATTGGTTTAGCGGCTATAGTAGTTCTTGTTTTTGGGCTATTTGTTCAAGCAATGCAATCTCCGAACGCTCAAAAAAAAACCATAACCAATCCTGTTGTTAATACTAGCCAGACCCCTAAAATACTTCGGGTAGAAGCTCTTAGCATCCCTAGCTATATGACTTTTTCAGGTGAGGAGGTGCCCCTTCAAGATACCGATGTAAGGGAACGTCTTGATAGAGAGATTCATGTCAATACATATTGGCATTCTAACATGTTATTGATGATTAAAAAAGCCAACCGCTTTTTTTCTGAAATAGAACCTTTATTAGAGAAGTATAACCTCCCTGACGATTTTAAATATTTAGCAGTAGCCGAAAGTGGTTTAGAAAACGTTCAGTCTCACGCAGGCGCCTCAGGGTTTTGGCAATTCATGAAAGGAACGGGAAAAGAATATGGTCTAGAAATTAATGACTATGTAGATGAGCGTTACAATTTAGAATTAGCAACTAAGGTTGCGGCAGAATACTTAATAAATTCAAAAGAACGCTTTGGTAGTTGGACGAATGCCGCAGCGGCTTATAATCTAGGAAATGCTGGAATCCAGAAACAAATGACGCGCCAAGATGCTACTGATTATTATAGTCTATTACTTAATAGTGAAACCGGTAGATATGTGTTTAGAATCTTAGCATTCAAAGAAATATTAAGTAATCCAGAGAAGTACGGGTTTTACCTTAATGAAAAAGACCTTTACCAGCCGATACCTACAAAAACAATTATTGTAAGTACTCCAATAGAAGATTTTGCAAAATTCGCAAAAGAACAAGGTATTAATTATAAAATTTTAAAAATCCATAATCCTTGGTTGAGAGACACATATTTGAAAAATGCATCTGGGAAAGCGTATAAAATAAAAATTCCAATAGCGGGATATTACATAACATACTAACTACTCCTGCATAAAAAAGATGCTGCTAGTCTTTTCATTGATTTTATGAGCAATTGCTTGGCACTTGAGTATTTGTATAGGTGTTTCACTAAATAAGCCAAAGTATATATTATAGTTCTTATCGCTATGAATTAGGGCGTTGGCGCATGCATTACTATGCCTTCATCTTCTTTGTATAGGGTTTTTAATAAAGAAATACCCCCTAAGAAATAGCGGTAGTTTAAATCGAAAGAAGTATCGTATTTTTCACTGTAATGGTGTAGAGCACCTCTTTTTACATCTACGATCTTTTTATTTGCATCAATAAAGAAAGAGGTTGGGAAACCTAGGGTGTGTTTTAGTGTTTCTATAATATTGTTATTGGTATATGCCAACTCATCTACATATACGATCTTAATTTTACGACTGTATTTTCTAGCTATCTTTTTTACGTTCTGTTTTGTGTCCCAATATAAAACAATAAAGTCAATGTCTTTGTGGTGCTTACGTGCAATTTCATTTAAAGCGGGGATCTCACCAACGCCTGGGGTGCACCAAGATGCATAGGTCATTAAAAAAACGGGGTTGTCAAAGTCATGGAACTCAAGTGTCCGACCAGAAATTTTACGCATGTTGAAGTTGTCAAGTGTACTTCCGTTAATAACATGGCTTACTAGGGAGTCAAATAAAGAGTTGGCACGTTTGTAATTCTTATCTGCATAGGCTTTTTGTGAGTTTTCCTTATACTCTTTAATGTTGGTGCCAATAGCCTGAGACAAAAGGGTTGTTTGCTCAAGACTTTGTGCTTGTGCTGAAAAAGAAATAATAAAAAGAAAAAGGAGTAGTTTTCTTTTCATGTACAGTTCATATAGATTACTGCTAAAGTAGAAAACTTAATTTGGCAGGTATTAGTTTTTAGACCACTAGCATGAAAAATACGTTAAAAAGCATCGCATTGCTTTTCAGGATTGTTTTTTTTACTTTAAATAGCTGTGAATTAGCGTTTATTTCCACGACTAGAACGACCTCCCCCGTATTGTTGTTTTGGCTGCCCTGAACGTTTCATTTGATCTTTCATCATTTTTATTTGATCTTCCATCATGTTCTGCTTGTCAAGTTTCTTGGCCTCAGATAGTAAGGCTTCAGCTTCCCGTTTTCTGTTTTTTGACATAGCAATACCCGCTAAGTTTAATTTTGTCATGGCCATGTCTGTGTCCATGCTTAAGCCTAGAGCAACTGCTTTTTTGAAATATTTTTCTGCTTCATTCATGTTGCTTTGTGATATCATCAAACCATTTA
>JBLHII010000175.1:0-3400 GCA_047616265.1 Minisyncoccia bacterium | reverse complement strand
GCAACTAAAGACAGCATGCAACCTGCTATACATCAGTTTAAAAAGACATTTTTTGAAATTGCACACCTGCCTAGAACAGAAAAACATGTAAGTGATCCATTTAAAAATAGTGCTGCAAAACGCATTAATATGTTTTTACGATGGATGGTGCGCCAAGATAGTACAGGCGTAGATTTTGGTATTTGGAAAACAATCTCTCCTGCTGTTTTATCTTGCCCATTAGATGTGCACAGTGCTGGTGTTGCTAGAAAATTAGGCATATTAACGCGCAAACAAAACGATGGAAAAGCCTTGCATGAATTAGATACAGCGCTTAGAAAAATGGATCCTTCAGACCCTGTTAAATATGATTTTGCATTGTTTGGATTGGGGGCTTTTGAAAAATTTTAAAAAGGACCTTAGCATTAATGTCATTATTTGATCTTATTTAACTTCGGTTTTTTATCTTTGCTAAAATAGTATACACCGAATGCAGTTTAAATACCCGGAACTTCTTTACGCCCTTTTTTTACTACTTATTCCTATTTTAATTCATTTATTTCAACTTAGACGTTTTCAAAAAGTAGCCTTTACAAATGTTGCTTTTCTTAAGAAAGTAAGCATTCAAACACGAAAGAGCTCACACTTAAAAAAATGGCTCATATTATTACTGAGACTTCTTGCTATTGCTGCCATAGTTATCGCATTTTCAGAACCCTTCAAAGCAAGTAAAACAGCCTTAAATAGCAACAAAGAAACAATCGTATATTTGGATAATTCATTTAGCATGGAAGCTAATGGCGCTAATGGTTCTTTATTAAACAGTGCCGTTCAAGATCTTGTTGCACAGGTTCCGTCTAATCTTAAGACACATTGGTTTACAAATACCGTTTCAAAAAAAAATGCTTCCGCACAGCAGTTAAAAAAAGAGTTATTAAAATTAAAATACACTCAAAAACAACTTAGCCCTAATGAGGTGTTACTAAAAGCAGCGCAGTTTTTTAGTAAAGATCGAGCTTCAGAAAAGCGGTTGATCTATATTTCAGACTTTCAACAAAAGGAAGGGTTACCGGAAGTGAAAAATACATTTAAGGTAGATGCAGTTCAAGTACTAGCGATCCCTAGACAAAATATAGCTTTAGATTCTGCCTATATAAGCCTCGGAACTGGAAACAACACTCAATTAAAGGTACTACTATCTGCCAAAGAGATGGAGAAAAATAATGTTTCAGTTTCTCTATATAATGGTACTGTACTTAGCTCAAAAATAGCTGTAGATTTTAGCAAAAACAAAAGACAGAACGTTACGTTTACTATTGATAATACTTCGGGCTTTAAAGGGAGCATAACAATAACTGACACAGGTCTCACATACGATAATAGCTTATATTTTAGTATAAATAAGCCTGCCAAATTAAAAGTATTAAGTATTAATACAAGCAACGCAGATTTTTTACAACGCATGTACACAAACACGCGCTTTGATTACACAAACCAAAATGCTAAAAACGTAAATTACAGCGTATTGCCAGAGCAAAACTGTATTATACTGAACGAGTTAAAAAGCATTCCTACGTCACTTATCAATGCACTTACAGAGTTTTCAAAAAATGGCGGCAGTCTTTTAATTATACCGGCAAATAATGCCGAGCTATCAAGCTATAATACATTGTTATCTGCTCTGAAATTAGGAGCATTAGATGAGAAAATTGTTCAAGAAAAGAAAATCACAAAAATTGTTTTTGATCATCCACTCTATAAAGATGTTTTTGAAAAACGTGTTGCAAACTTTCAATTTCCAAAAATAAACAGCTTTTACACTACCATTTCTAAGGCCACCCCTATACTTGCATTTGAAGACTCTAAACCCTTTTTATTAGGACTGAACAACAGCTATGTTGCAACAGCTCCATTTAATGAACTAAATAGCACCTTTATTAGTTCTGCTCTTATTGTACCCACGCTTTATAATATTGCAATGCAAAGCCTACAGAAACCAAAACTGTATTACACCATAGACACCCCTGTTTCCTTTGCTGTTCCTGTTACATTAATTCAAGGTGATATATTGAACATAAAAGACAGTATTCTAAATTTTATACCTCAACAACAAATCAAAACCAATAAAGTAATAATTAACACCTATGAGAATCCTATAAAATCAGGTACATTTACAATAGAAAAAGGAGGCGATTTTATAGAAAACGTAAGCTATAATTACAATAGAGCTGAAGGAAGTTTAGCCTATGAAGATATAGAAACATGGAAAGGAGTCACAACCCATGAAAATATCTCAAGTTTGTTTGATTCTATTGCAAGAGAAAATAAAGTTACAGATTTCTGGAAATGGTTTGCACTATTGGCACTTCTATTTCTTATTGCTGAAATGTTAGTATTAAAATTTTATAAAAAATAAAAAGCTGTGGAGTAGTCGATATCTCTGTAGTAAGTAACTTGAAAATTTGAGCATTATGAATGTATTACTAAAATCAGCTACCATAGTAGACCGTAAAAGTAAATACCACATGAAAAGGTATGATGTACTTATAGAAAAGGGCGTTATTTCGAAAATTGCACCACGTATACTTCCACAGCCTAATATACAGGAGATTAACCTACCTAATTTACACATTTCAAGTGGCTGGTTTGACAGCAGTGTGTCTTTTGGAGAACCTGGCTATGAAGAAAGAGAAACCATAGAAAATGGACTAAAGACTGCAGCTTTAAGTGGTTTTACTACCATTGCACTAAACACAAATACACATCCCGTTCCAGACAACAAAGGAGCTATACGGTTTTTAAAAGGAGCAGACACCAAGCATGCTGTTACTATTTTACCTAACGGAGCCTTAACTCAAAATGCTGATGGCATAGACCTAGCAGAGTTATTTGATATGCAAAATGAAGGAGCCTTAAGTTTTTATGATTATAAGAAACCTATAGCAAACCCAAATCTCTTAAAGATAGCATTACAATACACGCAGAGTTTTAATGGGCTAGTTCAATCATTTCCCCTTGAGAAGGCAATTGCCTCAAAAGGAATGGTTCATGAACATATTAACAGTACCAAACTTGGTCTTAAAGGAATTCCGTCATTAGCAGAATCTCTTCAAGTAGCGAGAGATTTAAACATTCTAGAATACACTGGCGGAAAACTACATATCCCTACCATATCAACTATGGCAGCTGTTCAACAGATAAAAGAAGCAAAGAAAAAAGGCTTGCACGTAAGTTGTAGCGTATCCATTAACAACCTTGTGCTAACAGATGAGGTGCTAGAAAGCTTTGACACGAACTACAAGCTTATGCCACCACTAAGAACTAAAGAAGACGTTAATGCTTTAAAGAAAGGGCTTAAAGAAGGAACTATAGACATGGTCACTAGCGATCACAACCCCATGGATGTAGAAAATAAGAAAAT
>JBLHII010000174.1:0-3401 GCA_047616265.1 Minisyncoccia bacterium | reverse complement strand
CTGTTAAGACAAACCCACAAAAAAATTGTAATTTTAACGTCTATCCTTCGACCAAGGCGAAGCCTTTTTTGTTTAAACGCACACTGCTCATATGGCGATATACCAACAATGATGAAAAATTATATAATCATAACAATGATCACCCTCTTGCTCTTAGCTACTACTGCAGCAAAAGTGTCTATTACAAAAAAACCTATTGCTACTAATAATACAGAAGTACTAAAAAAAAATACGCATAAGGAGGCTTTTGATCACGCAGGGTTTAATGAATTATTAAACAATCATGTTACTCTAGATGGTACCGTAGATTATGTTCAATTAAAAAAAAATAAAACCGTATTGCGTTTGTACCTAGCCGCACTTGGTAAAAAAATGCCCACAGATGCCTGGAGCCAAGAAGATAAATTAGCCTACTGGATGAATGCATATAATGCCATGACCATTGATTTAATTATCAGAAATCTCCCCGTTGCGAGTATTAAAGAACTCAAAAACCCTTGGAAACAGTCTTTATGGAAACTTGGAGGTACTCTTTACAACTTGAATGAAATAGAACATCAAATTCTAAGAAAAATGGGAGACCCCCGAATTCACTTCGGTATAAATTGTGCTTCTTTTTCCTGTCCACCACTATTAAATGAAGCCTTTACTGCAAAAAAAGTAGATACACAATTAAATGCCTTAGCTAAAAGGTTTGTAAACGACACGCAACGAAACACCATTACACCAAAACTAATAACGATATCAAAAATATTTAATTGGTTCTCAAAAGACTTCAAACAAGAAGGGACTCTTATTGATTTTTTAAATAAATATGCAAACACAAAAATCAATAACAATGCAAAAGTGCGTTATATGGATTATAACTGGAAATTAAACAACTAAAACCTCTTGAGTACTCTATATGTATGTGTAAACATAGTATTAGCATTATCATACCTGTCCTAAATGAGGCTTCAACCATTGAAGTGCTTTTAACCTACCTAAGCCAAAAAGCTACAGCAACTAATATTTCAGAAATTAGTGTTATCGATGGAGGTAGTGAAGATGAGACCATGACATTAGTTCATGAGTTTTCAAAAAAGGCTCGCATTCCTATTTATGTTATACCTTCAGAAAAAGGACGTGCGAAACAAATGAATTTAGGCGCCGAAACTAGCCAAGGTAGTATTTTATATTTTTTGCATGCAGACTCAAATCCTCCTCAAGATTTTGATACTCTTATTATTTCCGAAGTTAAAAAACAAAACCTAGCAGGATGTTTTAAAATGAAGTTTGAAAGTAATCATTGGTGGTTGCGCTTAGCAAGCTGGGGAACACATCTTAAATGGCGCGCATGCCGTGGCGGTGACCAAAGCCAGTTCATCACCAAAGATCTCTTTGATGAAATAGGAGGCTTTAATGAACAATATACAATCTATGAAGACAATATACTTATTAATGAACTCTACAAACGCAAGCAATTTGTGGTGATTCAAGAATGGATTGGCACTTCTGCTCGGCTGTATGAAAAAAAAGGGGTTTGGAAGTTACAATATAGGTTCTGGATGATATACTTAAAGAAATGGCTTGGTGCAGATAGTGAGGCTCTTTATAGCTATTACAAGAAGCACATTTCGAGCTAGGGTACTGTCAAAAAAACATTGAATAAAAGCTGCTAAAATGAAGTGATTAGATATTGGTTTGCAGAAAACTAAAGCTTAACGAGCTAGTCCATAGGCTTGTGTTGAGATTGCATCATAAAGTTTTGAAAAAAAACTAGCAATGGCTTGTAAAAGGATATTATTCCTTTTTATTTAGTAAAAAGACACGGTACACAATACGTATAAAAGTTAGATCTCATTTTATCAATAGACGTATTGATTAAGGCAAGTGTTTCAGAAAATATCCCTATTTAATATATGAAAAGGGCCTCAATAAAACAAAAAAATAAATAATCAATATTTAATCCTTTTATGGAAAGGTTGTATCTTGATAAGCGAGAGACTGCTTGATAGTTTTCCCGGTTCAAGAGAAAACAAGCTCACAACCAATGCAAACAAACATGAACCATATTGTCATTATTGGAAACGGAATTTCAGGCATAACCACTGCCCGGCACATTCGAAAATTAAGCGACCACAAAATAACAATCATCTCTGCAGAAACAGATCATTTTTTTTCTCGTACTGCCTTGATGTATATATATATGGGACACATGAAGTTTGAGCACACCAAGCCTTATGAAGATTATTTCTGGGAAAAAAACCGCATCGCTCTAAAGAGAGGTTTTGTGAATACATTAGATCACGCTAATAAATCAATTCTATTTAGTGATGGAGGTTCAATAAAGTATGACCAGCTAGTGCTTGCTTTAGGATCAAAGCCCAATAAATTTGGCTGGCCGGGACAAGAACTAGAGGGAGTTCAAGGATTGTACTCAAAACAAGACCTCGATACACTAGAGCAAAATGCGCCAAATAAAGATGTCTGCAATAGAGCCGTCATTGTTGGTGGTGGTTTAATTGGAATAGAAATGGCAGAAATGCTTCGCTCTCGAGATATCCCGGTGACGTTTTTAGTACGTGAAAATAGTTTTTGGAATGGCATTTTACCTGAAGGAGAAAGTGCAATGCTTAATCGCCACATTATAAAACACCAAATAGATTTACGTCTTGGAACAAACCTTAAAGAAATAGTGCCCGACAAAAACGGAAGAGCCCAAGCTGTTATTATTGAAGAAACAGGAGAGAAAATTCTTTGTAACGTAGTAGGGCTGACCGCTGGTGTCTCTCCTAACGTAGCTTTTTTAAAAGATAGTGGCATTGAACTTGGCAGAGGTATTAAAGTAAACCCCATGTTAGAAACCAATATTAAAGACATTTATGCTATTGGTGATTGCGCAGAACAACACAAAGGAATCAATGGCCGTAGACCTATAGAAGCCGTTTGGTATACAGGCCGTATGATGGGTGAAACACTAGCGCAAACCTTGTGTGGAAATCCTAAAAGCTACAAACCCGGACATTGGTTTAATAGTGCTAAATTCTTGGATATTGAATACCAAACCTATGGTTGGGTCTTCTCTAAACCAAGAGAAAACGAAATTCATTTTCATTGGAAACACTCAGATGATACCAAATGTATTACAGTAAATACAAATGCTACAGATGGAAAATTTATTGGAATTAACACCTTTGGTATTCGCATGCGCCATGAGGTATTTGATCGCTGGCTCACAGAAAAACGCACTACAGATTTCGTAATAAGCAATCTAAAAAAGGCCAATTTTGACCCAGAGTTCTTTACTCATTTTGAAAAAGAGATAATCACAGCATACCAAAATAAGCAATCCCTAAACGCATAAATGATGGCTACAGAAAGAAACATGGCCCTAACGGGAGAACCTCCTAAAAGCCTCA
>JBLHII010000173.1:0-3409 GCA_047616265.1 Minisyncoccia bacterium | reverse complement strand
CTAGTCCAGTCCCAGGTGTCTGGAAAGAGGCTGCCAATGGCTCCAAAACCGCCTACCTGAGAGGCTCCTTTTTTGGTGAAAACATATTTAAACTGCGTTACATAATCTTTTAAGACATCTACACCATATCCTATCCCTCCAGTAATACTTGCTCCTAAGGTATATTCTTTACGAATGCTATTGCTATAAGGTCTTAGTCCTATTTGTCCGTCTTCATTAGGACTTGCTTTTATAGTGATCTCTATGCCCAATCGATCTACTAAAAAAACATTTTCTTTTTGTCCATTTTCTTTCACCAGCTTCTGAAATTCATGCCAAAAAACAATGGGCGTTCCGTTTATAGAAAGAATCTTGTCCTCTTTTTGAAAGCCTGCAGCGGCAGCCGGAAAGCGCTCATCACCAATCACACCTAAAATAGGAGCTACTCGTTGTGTAAAGGGTCTTAATACGTCATTCTCAAACATAATGGCACCAATGTCTTCTGGCATCATAATGGTCTGCTCTTGGCCATTAGTGTGTAATACTTTAATGCTATTTACGTCTCGTAAAAAAAGGTGTTTATTAATCGCTGTTACATTTTCAAAAGCGGCTCCGTTCAGTGACAGTATTTGATCTCCATCCTGAAATCCATAAGAGGTAAAAGATTCATGTATTGCAAACCCTTCTGGAAGTTGCTCGTTGGTTGTGATGTCTTGACCATAGAACTTTAAAATACCCATGTAAATTACAAACCCAACGATAATGTTTACCGTAACACCACCCAACATAATAATAAGACGTTGCCAAGCTGGTTTTGATCTAAACTCCCAAGGCTGAGGCGGTAGTGCCATTTGCTCTTTATCCATGCTCTCATCGATCATTCCAGATATTTTAACATATCCCCCTAGAGGTAGCCACCCAATACCATAGACTGTATCTCCTATCTTCTTGCTGAAAAGCGCAAACTTGACATCAAAAAACAAGAAAAACTTCTCAACCCGTGTTTTAAATAATTTTGCTGGAATAAAATGTCCTAATTCGTGCAGAACGATTAATAAAGAGAGGCTTAATAATAATTGTATAGCTTTAACGGCAAATGGACTCATAGCTTGATAAAATAGATTGTTACTTTCTAATTTCTTTAACAAAAATTAGATCTAAAAAGAGTGTTCTGCCATAAAACATACCCTCTTTCTATCGCGCACAAAAGTAACCTATTCTATAGTGCAAAAAAAATGTTGTTTGAGTCTTTTATCATTCCTAAAATATGAAAACATTCAAGAGCCATCGTTTCATTTTTAGGTCGTATTTTTGTATTCTTATTCGCCATGGTCTATGCTTCACTTTTTTTCAAAATATAAACTCCTCGCACTTGTTTTAGGGCTGTTATCTCTTATCATCGTATCCATTATTTATAGCGTCCTAAAACCTGTGGAAGTGCTTCCTGTTTTTCAACCTTCTAATGTAAGTGCCGCATTGGTGTCACCAGATATACAGCACCAAAAAAAATACCACACCGTAGGAGATTTCAGTTTAACCAATCAAAACGGTAAAACCATAACACAAGCTACGTACGATGATAAAATTTATATTGCAGATTTTTTCTTTACTACATGCCAAACTATTTGCCCAATTATGACTGAAAATATGGCCCTGCTTCAAAAAGAGCTTAGCAGCAACTCAGAAGTATTGCTGCTCTCCCATACCGTAATGCCTGATATTGACGACGTGCAACAACTTAAAAAATACGCAACAGAAAAAGGGATAGACAGCAGTAAATGGAACTTGGTTACTGGTACTAAAGAAGAAATTTACACCCTAGCTAGAAAACAGTACCTCGCTGCCAAAGAAAATCCAGACGACCCGCTAGGCCTTGTACATACAGAAAATTTTGTGTTAATCGATACCCAAAAAAGAATTCGCGGCTTTTATGATGGCACAGTAGAGGCCGATATGGACCGCGTCTTGCATGATGTTTCAGTGCTTCAAAATGAAGGCAAGAAGTCAATGTTCTTTGGTCTTATTACCTACTAAAAACGCAACCTGTTTGTTAGAGCACAAAGCCGGTAATGACAGATTGTTACGTTAAAGTTTCAGAATACATTCAACAAAGCTTTGTGAGTCGATTTCAAATAATTATTTTTGCTTGTTTAAAATCAATCTAAATAAAAATGACAACCATTGCTTCATTAAAAAAAGGACAACGCGGTATTATAAAGGAATTCTCTGTAGATATTGTCCCGCTAAAGCTTTTGGAGATGGGCTGCCTGCCAGGAAACGAAGTGGCCCTGGTACAAACTGCACCATTTCAAGACCCCATGTACCTAAATATAAATGGAAGTCACTTGGCCATTCGTAAAGAAACAGCCGCCCAGATTGAAATTGAAATTATTAAACAATAATAAGTAAACAAATAAGTGTTCCGCTTTTGCGGAAACTGAAGATGGCAAAACAGTTTAACGTTGCATTGATTGGAAACCCTAATACAGGAAAAACATCTGTATTTAATAGACTCACTGGGTTAAACCAACAAGTGGGGAACTATCCAGGGATTACTGTCGAAAAAAAACAAGGAGTCTGCAAACTAGACCGCGGCGTAAAGGCGCACATACTTGACCTTCCTGGCACCTATAGCTTAAACGCCTCTTCACTAGACGAAAATGTAGTTATTGAGCTCCTACTCAATAAGAATGATAAGGATTTTCCTGATGTTGCTGTTGTGGTTACAGACATTGAAAATCTCAAAAGAAATTTACTCCTCTTCACTCAAATTAAAGATTTAGGAATCCCAACTATTTTAGTTATCAATATGGCAGACCGTATGCAGCGGAAGGCCATAACACTAAATGTTGCCGCATTAGAAGCGCGATTGGAAACTAAGATCGCTCTTATAAGTTCTCGAAAAAATGACGGTTTTGAATGCTTAAAAGAACTCATTGCTAATTACAAAAATCTGTCTATTACCCCTTGCTTAAATGCCTCAACTATTGCTCCAGAATATTTTGACAGATTGCGCAAAACATTTCCAAAACAAGATGTATATAAACTTTGGCTTGTCATTACCCAAGATGTGAACTTTGGAAAATTAGACAGAAACGAAATGAAAGGTGTGGCTAGTTTTAAAATAGAAAGCACTAGCAATCTAAAAAGGTTACAACAAAAAGAAACCATTAAACGATACCAATTTATTAATGACATTCTTAAAGAAACACTCGTTGTTGACAAAGCCAATGCAAAAGATTTACGTGGCAAACTAGATCGTGTTCTAATGCACAAGGTTTGGGGCTATGTTATTTTCCTAGGCATTTTAATGCTCATCTTTCAAGCAATTTTTGACTGGAGTAGTTACCCCATGGACTTTATTGACAGCACGTTCGCTTCGCTAAGTGAGTGGGTAAAAAGCACCCTTCCTACTGGTGATTTTACCAAC
>JBLHII010000172.1:0-3433 GCA_047616265.1 Minisyncoccia bacterium | reverse complement strand
TTGTGTTAAATCTTTCATTTAGTGTATGTGTTTATTTTTTAAAAATAGTAATTACCTATTATATAAACGAACAAAAACGGAAAAGGTTGCTATGCTTTTAAAAAGGATTTTTTTAAAAGCATAGTTTCATAAAAGTACCTAATAAAAAAATAACATTCAGGGAGATGTTTAATGGAAATGGATAAATTTGGATAAAAGATTAGAATGGATTTTTATTGTCTATTTCAATATTAAATTCTTTGTTATATTTGAAATATTAAATAAACAAACCTCCTTCATAGTGTTTAAAATAATGGAGCATTGTCTAAATAATAGCTCTTTTTCTCCTTTTTCAGGGGAGTAAAAATGACAAACTACTACAATCAAATAAAAACATACAATACATCATGACACATAATAGTGTCTTATTTAAAAGTGAAAAATAATGAATATAGTAGTAATCGATAGCTATGATAGTTTTGTATATAACCTAGTTCATTATCTAGAGGCTTTAGATTGCAATGTAACTGTTATTCGAAATGATCAATTTCATATAGAGACATTAGCTTCTTATGACAAAATACTTCTCTCTCCTGGACCAGGTATTCCAGAAGAAGCTGGTCTAATAAAAAAAGTAATTACAACCTATGCCGGCAAAATACCTATCCTTGGGGTATGCCTAGGGCAACAAGCTATAGCTGAAGTGTTTGGGGGGCGTCTTACAAACCTTTCTGAAGTATTCCATGGTGTAGCCACAAAGGCGTATGTTTTGGTAGATAATGAACCCCTATTTAAAGGAATAGGCAATGAAATAGAAATTGGGCGATACCATAGTTGGGTTGTAAGCAAGGTTGATTTCCCTGAGAGTTTAGAAATAACATCAATAGATGATGCTGGTCAAATTATGTCGCTACGCCATAGAGAATTGGATATAAGAGGCCTGCAGTTTCATCCAGAGAGTGTATTAACACCTTTCGGCAAGAAAATCATACAAAATTGGGTTAGAATGTAGTATTTTAAAAATGCTATTTACATTACCTTATAAAAACAGGCTCATGTCCCTTTAGGGTATCTGCTTCACTAAATCGGTAACCATCAGAATCAAACCCCTTTATATCATCTAACGTTTGTGCATTGGTATCTATAATATATCGCGTCATACTTCCCCTAGCCTTCTTGGCAAAGAAAGATATTATCTTGAGTTTCCCATTTTTAAGGTCTTTAAAAACAGGAGAGATTACTTCTGCTTTAATATTTTTGGGCTGGATAACTTTAAAATATTCGGTGCTAGCAAGATTAACAAGAAGTTCCCCTTCTTTAAGCTCTGCATTAAGCACATCTGTTACCTTAGCACCCCAAAATTGGTATAAATTTTTGGTGCTATTTACAGCTAGGCTTGTACCCATTTCTAATCTATAAGGCTGCATCAAGTCTAAGGGGCGCAATATGCCATACATGCCAGACAAAATGCGTAGTGTATTATTAAGCAATTCAATCTTATTTTCTGTTAAGGTATAGGCATTCAAGCCTGTGTAAACGTCTCCTGAAAATGCGTAAACTGCAGGACGTGCATTTAGATTAGTAAAAGGTAAAGAGAACTCTTTATACCGTTGGTAATTTAGCATGGCTAGTGTATCACTAATATGCATCAATTCTCCAATGGCTTTTTTAGATTTACGTTCTAAGCTTTTGTTAAGCGTTTCTGCTGCTTCCAAAAACTGAGGCTGTGTTCCTCCTCTATTTGTAGGGAGTTTAGATTCAAAATCTAAAGATTTGGCTGGTGAGAGAAGAATTTTCATGTGAAGAATATTTTCTACAAAAATAACAAGAAAAAATAAATTGCACCCTGTAGACTATTTTATAAATCTAAAATCTAGAGAAAAACCATTTTCTTTATAAAATATTCATAGCACTAACTATTTTTCGTGTCCTCGGAAAAACATAAATAAGCTCTTATCATCACCAGAATTAAGAAATACTATTTTTTGAATAATTACGCCATTTATACAAACAAGCCTCCATATCTTCTGGAACTGGAGCTTCAAAACGCATAAATTCGTTGGTTGTAGGATGTATAAAACCAAGTGTTTTAGCGTGGAGAGCTTGACGCGGCAAGACTTTAAAACAGTTTTCTACAAATTGTTTATACTTACTAAATGTGGTTCCTTTTAAAATAGCACTTCCTCCGTAGCGTTCATCATTAAACAATGTGTGACCAATATGTTTCATATGGACCCGTATTTGATGGGTACGTCCTGTTTCTAATTTACAAGACACCAAGGTTACATACCCCAGGTGCTCTAACACTTTGTAATGGGTTACAGCTGGTTTACCTTTATCTAGATCATCTTCGTGAAGGTATACTGTGTTTTGTAATCTATTTTTTGGATGGCGGCCTATATGCCCCTCTATCGTTCCGTGCTCCTCTTCCATGGTCCCCCAAGCAATAGCCACGTATTCACGTTCGGTAGTCTTGTTAAAAAACTGTTTTGATAGATGAGCCATGGCTTCTTCAGTCTTGGCGACTACCAACAAACCTGTTGTATCTTTATCTATTCTATGAACCAATCCTGGTCTGTCGCTACTGTTATTTGGCAAGTTATCAAAATGAAAAGCAAGTGCATTAATTAGTGTACCACTGTAATTTCCATGTCCAGGATGAACGACCATACCTGCAGCCTTGTTAATAACCAAAAGCGCGTCATCTTCATAAACAATGTCGATAGGAAGATCTTCTGGGGTGAGTAGCATTTCATAGGGTGGATGCTCAAAAAGAACAGTCACAACATCATTTGCCTTCACTTTATAATTGGATTTAACAATAATATCATTCACAAAAATATTGCCCTCTTTGGCAGATTTTTGTATTTTATTTCTAGTGGCATTCTCTACCTTATTCATTAGGTATTTGTCAACTCGTAAAGGAGATTGCCCTTTATCTGCTACAAATCTAAAATGCTCATATAAATCATCACTCTCTCGACCAATATTTTTCGGCCCACTAATTTCCTCCATCTTCGTTATCTTTATCTTGAGTGTTACTTTTTTGTTTTGCTTTTATTCTATTCAAAGAACCGTCTCCAACTACAATATCTATAATAGCTGTTTTTTGTACTCGGTCTCCTGGAATTACGTTAACACCTTTGTGAAGTAATTCTAACACTTGATCACTTATATGAGGGCGTGTGGTAATAGCACCTATATTAAAGCCTACTGCTAACAATGTTGGCTGCGCCTGTCGTAAAGTACGTCCTAAAACCTTTGGAATGCTAATTTTTGCATGCCCAGATGGATTTAAAGCCAAATAAATTTTACGATCTTGTTTAACCATGTGTCCTGGCCTTGGCACCTGTTCTATCACAGAGTATTTTGGGTACTGCGGGTTGTAGTTTGCAGAATCCATAATCTCTGCTCTTAAACCCAACTCCTGTAGCGCATCATCTACCTGGACTAC
>JBLHII010000171.1:0-3462 GCA_047616265.1 Minisyncoccia bacterium | reverse complement strand
TGTCTTATCAACACTAGCAAAAGAGGTGAACCAATGGCCTTCTATAACATCAACAATTGATGATATTTTTTTATTTATTAATTGTTCTTGGGTTTTGCCAAAAAAATTTGCGAAAGCAATATTTATTACCCTGATATAGAAATCGATGGGTTGTCCACTTTTGTCATAAATAAGTTCTATAACATCAACCATGTCTGCCATATTATCAAAGAACTTTTTATATGGTAGTTCTTTTGAAGAAGCAATAACATTTTTTTTTAATGCAATGAGCTCCTTTTCCAATTCTTTATACGGAGGTTTACTCATAGTTTAATGATTTTTAACTTAAATGCAACAGGTACTTTAAATCTAAAATAGCCCTAGTTTTATATGCTTACTTACTGAGCGTTCTATTAAAAAGCGGTCAACATTTAAAAATATTTTAAATTAATCAAGCTTGACATATTTTAAAACACTAAATATTTAATTTTATAAATAACGATGCACTCTTAAGATACGAAATTTCGCACATACTCATGTTCTTTTCTCCTGTTTTTAATAATGTTTTACTAGGTAAGTGTTTGCTTATGTATGTGTTACCCGATTATTAAATTAGACAGCGTTTATTTTACGCTTAATATTTCATCATATTCAGCCACCAGTTCATGTGTGTAAATATGAAAAATACAAATCATTACTTAATTAAATTTTTTAATAAGGGCTTTGTTGTTTAATAATTTATTTCCGGTAATAATTTCTTGAAAAGCAAGAGTGAAGACAAACTTCTTTGGGTAGATTTTAGAATTTTATAATACTGTACCAATCATTTCTTTTTAACTATAGGATATGTTTTTTTAGAGAAATATGTTTAATACACGCTATTTTACACTAGTAAATTAGTTCTATTTTAGAATAAGCTTATAAGTTGAAGTTGAATTGTTTGTTTTTGAAAATGAAATTGCCACCAGCTTTAAAAATGGATTAAACTCGGTTTCCTTATTAACGCAGTCTTGGAAATTTTTCTGGATCTGTCTCGTGCATCATTTCATATACTTTTTCAAAAACATCTTCTGTAGAAGGCTTGCTAAAGTAATCTCCGTCTGTTCCATAGGCAGGACGGTGTGGTTTTGCTGCCAATGCCTGCGGCTTACTGTCTAAGTATTGATATCCATTTTGGACATCTACAATATGTTGTAAGATATAGGCAGAAGCCCCACCAGGAACATCCTCGTCTATTACCAACAACCTATTTGTTTTCTGGACGCTTTTTACCATATCGTGGTTTAAGTCTAAAGGAAGTAATGACTGTACATCAATCACTTCTGCATCAATACCAACTTGTTGTAATTCTTTTGCCGCTTCTTCTACAATGCGTAGCGTACTAGCGTAAGATACAAGAGTAATATCTGTTCCTTCTTTTAAGGTTTCAACAACACCAATAGGAGTTTTAAATGCTCCCAGATTGGTAGGTAATGGTTCTTTTAGTCTATATCCATTCAAGCATTCAATCACCAAAGCTGGTTCATCTGTAGTTAAGAGCGTATTGTAAAATCCAGCCGCTTTTGTCATGTTCCTTGGTACTAGAATATACATACCGCGCAATAAATGAATCAATCCACCCATTTGAGAACCACTGTGCCATATTCCTTCGAGTCTATGTCCTCGAGTTCTAACAATAAGCGGTGCTTTTTGCTGCCCTTTAGATCGGTACCGTACCGTCACCAAATCATCACTCATAATTTGTAATGCATACAAGATATAATCTAGATATTGTATTTCAGCAATAGGGCGTAAGCCTCTCATAGCCATTCCAATACCCTGCCCAAGTATGGTAGCTTCTCTAATACCTGTGTCACTCACACGAAGTTCACCGTATTTTTCTTGCATGCCTTCCAAACCTTGGTTTACATCACCAATGGCACCAGTATCTTCTCCAAATATTAATGCCTCTGGGTATTTACTAAAAATAGCATCAAAGTTATCTCTTAGTACCACACGAGCATCTACATCTTCGGCCTCTGGGTTATAAGTTGGAAGAACCTCTGCAATGGTTTTTCCATTAACATCAGCTTCACTGTATAGGTTAGAAGAGTATTTGGGTTGTATGGTTTCAAAATAGGTATGCAACCAATCTTGTAATTGTTTCTTTTCTGTGCTCTTTTCATTAATAACAAATCGCAGTGCTTTTCTACAAGCTCCAGCAATGTTTCTTCGAAGGGGTTCTTTTTCCAAAGCCAATTCATTTGTAATGGCTTCTATAAAGTTTTTATTTGCGGTAGCTCCAGCAAGATTATTAAGCAGCGCAACTGCTTCTTCTTGTTCTTGTTTTTGAGGAGCAAGAAATGCTTCCCAAGCAGCTTTTTTACCAACACGCACTTGTGTTTTTATATCTTTCTCTAATGCGGCCAATACTTCTTCTGTGGCAACTTTAGTTTCTAGCATCCAGGCGCGCATCTGTACATTACAATCATAAGATACCTCCCAAGCCAGACGCTCTTTGCTTTTATACCTTTCGTGAGACCCACTAGTAGAGTGTCCTTGAGGTTGTGTTAATTCTTTTACGTGAATTAAAACGGGTACATGCTCTTCTCTAGCAATTTTTGAGGCTTTTTGGTAGGCCTCAATAAGTGCAGGGTAATCCCAGCCCATCACACGTATGATTTCATACCCATTAGCATGCTCATCCCGTTGAAATCCTTTTAAGATTTCAGATATATCTTCTTTGGTAGTTTGATATTTTGCATGTACAGAAATACCGTATTCATCATCCCAAATATTAATAACCATGGGTACCTGCAGTACTCCAGCAGCATTAATTGTCTCCCAAAACAAACCTTCACTTGTACTAGCATTACCAATGGTTCCCCAAGCTACTTCGTTTCCTTTATTAGAAAGGCTACTCAAGTGCTCAAGACCAGCTACCTGTCTATATATTTTTGAAGCTTGTGCAAGTCCTAACAATCTGGGCATTTGCCCAGCAGTAGGAGAGATGTCTGCACTACTGTTTTTAATTTCTGCTAGATGCTTCCAGCTTCCGTCTTCATTAATAGTTGGCGTGGCAAAGTGACCACCCATTTGACGCCCTCCACTCATAGGGTCTGCCTTTACATCAGTATGCCCATACAGGCCAGCAAAAAACTGCTGGATATTCAACGCCCCAATAGCCATCATAAAGGTTTGGTCACGGTAGTACCCACTACGCCAATCTCCTGCTTTAAATGCTTTAGCCCAGGCTAATTGAGGTACTTCTTTACCATCTCCAAAAATACCAAACTTAGCTTTACCCGTCAATACTTCACGACGCCCTAATAAGCTACATTCTCTACTTGTAACTGCAATTTTATAATCATTTAAAACTTCTGTTTTAAAATCTTCAAAAGACAAATCGTTATTTATGTGGGTTTTTTTTTGCATTGACAAGATATTTCTAGTTAAGGGTTTACGCAAAAGTACTAAAAATCAAGATGTAAAGCAACGCCTATT
>JBLHII010000170.1:0-3605 GCA_047616265.1 Minisyncoccia bacterium | reverse complement strand
TAATTCTTCTATTTTTAACAGTAAATATTTGCAGTTAGCAACTTGATCGAAATGTTATTAGTGGTGTTAGCATTACAATACCCAAAGATAGTTGTGTTTTTGTTCTTGGTGATTTTTCTAACACAGCAGACACCGTAACTTTAAATTCTGATTCAGATGAATTTTTATCGTTATTGTCAAGTGGTGCGCCAGTAATTGAATTATCTATTAATCCTATTATATCTATTAATTTTGTTATTATGGAAATAAATAACAATAATGCATCAAACGGAACTTTTTTTGCAATAGGTGTTTATAACAATATCATAGATACTTGGATAAACGCTACCAGTAAAACCGAAGTTAATTTAAAATTAGGACAAGGATACCAAATGGCAACCACAAGTGGTGGTATACTTTTTTTTACAGGTATTATTGCAAGCGGAGACCAAACTTAACTATAACCAATAGCGATGCAGAAAATTTAGTTGCAGGAAGGCGTTGGTATTTAATAGTCAATTTATTTGCGTCGTATCTTAATGGGAATAGTAATGCAGATGGTACTAATAATTTTTTAAAGCACAATACAGTAGTAATTGATGATTATTTTGAGGCAATCTATGAATGGAATGGATATAAATTTATAATAATACAAATGAAGCAGAAGCCACGTCAATAGCGCATGGTCAGGGTTTTTTTGTAGCCGCTGCAGGAAGTGAAGTGAGTCAAACAATTACTTTTACTAAAGCTATGCAAACAATTACAGGAGGCAATGATTTTGTTGCTGGAAAATCCTCTGCGAGTTACGAATTGGTTTTAGACATGTATAGTGGAGCGGTTAAAGTAGACGACACTAAATTTTATTTTAAAGAAGGATTGACTTTAGGTTTAGACCCAGGGTATGCTGCTGGAGCCTTCAACTAATCTTTAAGTTCAGTTCGAGACTTTTAGAGCAAGATATCGGCATTGTTATGGTTATCAATGCAATGCCTATTGATGCTCTAAGTGATGTAATAGCTCCTTTTGTAGTTCACCAACAAGTGGTCATTTCTTTGAACATTCAAACAGCAAATAGTACAATACCAGAAGATATTAATGCGTATTTAGAAGATACAACATAAAACACGTTTACATTTCTTAACAATGAGCGTTTTGAGCTCTTAGCGTAAACTACATTGAGTGGTGTGAGTAGGTTTTTCCCTCACTATACTACAAACATTCTTTCCATAGATACAGTGGTAGTAATTCTTTGATAAGCGCCTATAAAGGAATAGGAATCACCTATATCACAGTAGAAGGATTACAGCAGTTCTCACAGCCAGCAACTCTTAGCCTTTACGTTGTATTAGGGATGAAAATACTTTCAAGAAAGATCCTAAACCCTTCACAGAAAGAACTGTTTTCTACAGTAGGTATGAGGGCATGAGTCTAGATCATAAAAGTATAGGTAGAAAACATTGTTTTCACAAAAAAATAGTCGTAGAATAAGCACTCCTCATGAAAAAAACAGAAAACACATCTAACGGAACAAATGATATCAGTAGAAAAGAGGCTATAAAGAAAACAGGAAAGTATGCTGCACTTACAACGATGGGCACATTTATGATTCTAAGTCCTAAAAATGCACAAGCTGAATATTCTCCTCCTCCTCTTGGTTGGAAAATAATAATAATTAAAAGCTCAAATAAACTATTAATTAACAAACCAATGAAACAAATTTTCACACTTTTAGTGCCAGTGTTATTAACTACAGGCACATATGCCTAAGTGGGTAACGGCACTAAAAGCCCAAAGGATTATTAATACCAAGAATGAAAGAAAACCAGCGTGATGCAATTACTTTAACTGTCACAAGATTAATGATACACCAAACAGATGGTACCGTAGGTTTTTACTATTGCAATGGTAGTAGTTGGACTGAATTAGCCGCTACTTCTGTTACTTATAGTATTGGTAATGTTGTTAATGGCGGTGTAGTCTTTTGCATAGATAGCAAGGGTAAACACGATTTGGTATGTGCATTTTCAGATCTAGGAACTGAGGTAGAATGGGGTTGTTATGGTACACATTTACTAAACGTTCGTACTGTTCCTAATAATGGAGTTAATTTTGAGGGCTCAGGTGCAGAAATAGGAGACGGTTTTAATAACACTTATGATATACTTTAAGATTGTTCTGATGAATCGGCTGCTTCAAAGGCAAGGTCTAAAGGAACACAATGGTTTTTACCAAGTGCCAAGGAGTTAAACCAAATGTATCTTAATAGAATTACTTTAAAGGATGTTGATAGATTTATTCTATTCAATAATTACTACTGGAGTTCTGCGGATATCGATACCAATAAGGTATGGTCTCAGAAATTCAGCCTTGGTCATCAGTTTCTCTTCAATAAGTTATTCACCTTCAATATGCGTGTTGTTTGGGCTTTTTAGTTATTTATAAATGTAAATAGTGCTGGGGAAGCGGAAGATTTTTATTTTTTAAAAAATGGCATTACATACTGCATTACCGTTTTACAGAGATATGTATAAATTAGTGTTAGAAATTTTTGTGAGCACTAAAAATTTCCTTAAAGAATATAAGTATAGTTTGGGTAGAGATATGGAGCGGGATGTATTTATATTGATGCGCATTATAAACGACTGAAAAATATTTTGAACTTTATAAATTAACCAATAAAAAGGTCAACCTATATCAGTATATTACACCAAAAAGATCAAAGGCTATTTTACATGAGTAAAGATTCAAGTTTTCTGTGCAAAGCTGTAGAGGATAAAACTATTTTTTGGGTTCAACATAAGAACGAGTATTTGGTATTAGAAAATACTACTGCGGTTATTTTAAAAGATACCTTAAATGGGGTTTCTGTAGAAAAGATAGCAGACAATTTAGCTGAAAAGTTAAAAATTCCGTTAGAGCAAACAACTGCCTTTGTTGTCGGTTTAGAAAAAAACCTTTTAAGCGCTAAAGAGATAGTAGCTAACGTTCCTAAAGATGCTGCTATATTGGCTAAAAAACCCCGGCATTACGAATTTGTAAAGTTTTATAAAGTAAATGATCTTATTTTTAAGGTAGCATTTTCTTCTGAGTATGAATTGTATTTGGTGCATCCTAAGTTTGCCCATTTAGAAGTGCACGAAAGCGGTAATGTTTCTTTTACTTTTAACGTTTTTACAAGTAATAGTTTGATTTTTTTCTATGTGGATGCTCTTTTTATAGGAGCTTGGCACAAAAGTGAGGTACATTTTTTTCAAGGAAAGTTTTCTATGGAGCTTATTCAAAGAATTCACAAAAAAGAAGAAAATAAATGGTTGGGTGTTTTTCACGCTTCTGCTGTATCTAATGGAGAAAAAGCAGTACTATTTTTAGGGGATTCTGGTAATGGAAAAAGTACCTCTCTAGCTTTGTTACAGGCAAATGGTTTTACGTGTTTAGCAGATGATTTTGTTCCTGTAGATGCCGAAAAGAGTGCAGTATACAGCTTTCCTGCAGCTATTTCTATTAAAAAGAATAGTGTAGTCACATTACTGCCTTTTTATCCAGAGTTGGCACATGCTGCAGAATTTCATTTTAAAAGGCTTCAAAAAATTGTACGCTATTTACCACCAAATAACACAGACTTTCTA
>JBLHII010000169.1:0-3615 GCA_047616265.1 Minisyncoccia bacterium | reverse complement strand
TTACAAGTTTTTATTGCACATAATTAATGTGATTATTCAAGAATTCGCACTTCGTTTTTAAGAATTCACAGTAGCTCTATTAGGAAACAGAAGAATATTACCACATATTTGAACCAGCAAATCATCTCATTACTAACATGCTATAACTGGGGAGTTATTTCCATAGTGAATGGAAAGATGGTTTGCTTTTTAAAAATAGACTATAAACAAAAAGGTGTTCCATAGATGTTAAAAAAACATGAGTAGCTTAAAAAAAAAACGTAAATTGGTGCAGTTAAACTAACATCATGTCAAAACCAACTTCGCCTTTTACCAAAGAGCAACTACTTCCACAAGAAGAAATGCTTGAGATTTCAAAACAAAAAGGAGCTTTGTATATAGGGCTGCCCAAAGAAACTTACTTTCAAGAAAAGCGTATTTGTTTAACACCAGATGCTGTTGCAGCTATCGTTGCAAATGGGCATATGGTATTAGTAGAAGATGGAGCAGGTGAAGAGGCAGGGTTCACAAACACCTCATATAGTGAGGCTGGAGCGGTCATCACAAAAGACACCAAGAAAGTCTTTGGTTGCCCAATAATATTAAAGGTTGAGCCTCCTACACTAGAAGAGATAGACTTAATTAACCCAAAGACAGTGCTTATCTCTGCGCTACAACTTAAAACCAAGCAAAAAAGTTATTTTGAAGCCTTAGCTAAAAAGAAAATTACAGCTCTTGCCTTTGAGTTTATAAAAGATGAAGATCAATCCTACCCAGCCGTAAAAGCACTTAGTGAGATTGCAGGAACCGCAGCCGTTCTTATTGCTTCAGAGCTTATGGTCAATGCCCAAAAGGGAAAAGGATTGCTCTTTGGAAATATTAGCGGTGTTCCACCTGTAGAGGTTGTTGTTATTGGCGCTGGTACAGTTGGTCAATTTGCAATACGTTCTGCTATTGGCCTTGGTGCTAATGTAAAAGTATTTGACAGTTCAATAACGCGTCTTCGTGAATTGCAATATCATGTGGGTAGAACACTTTACACCTCTACCATACAACCTAAAAACTTAATGAAGTCACTTCGCAGATGTGATGTTGCTATTGGTGCCGTCAGAGGAACCAACCGCTCCCCTATTATCGTAACAGAAGATATGGTAGAAAACATGAAAGAGGGAGCTATTATTATCGATGTTAGTGTTGATATGGGAGGCTGTTTTGAAACTACTGAAACAACGACCCATGACAAGCCTACCTTTATAAAACATGGTGTGATTCATTATGGGGTACCAAATATTCCTGCTAGGTATCCAAGAACGGCGTCTATTTCAATAAGTAATATTTTTACTCCATACCTGTTACAAATTGCAGAATCTGGAGGTTTAGAACAAGCCATACGCTTTGACACTGGTTTAAAAAATGGCCTATACTTTTATCGAGGAATATTGACAAGTAGATCTGTAAGTGATTGGTTTGATATGCCCCATAGCGACCTAAACCTGTTAATGTTTTAAGGTCTTCGTATTTAACAACAATATGTTTTTAAAGTAGTAATCACATAGTCAATTTCATCTTTCGTATTAAAACTTGAAAATGAAAACCGAAGAGAGGGTTTTGCTAAATTTTCAGCTGTTAATATTTCAGACAAAACATGAGACCCCTTATTATTTCCACTCTGGCAAGCACTCCCCTTTGAACAGGCTATTCCTTTTAAATCTAATTGAAATAATAGCATCATGCCTTTTTCTGGAGAAACCGGAAGGCACACATTAAGCAATGTATAGGTGCTTTTCTCATTATCATTACAAGACCCATTGAATTGAATTTTTGGAATTTCAGCAAGTAGTTTTTCTATAAAATAATCTTTAAGCTCTGTAATATATTTTTTTTCTTTAGCTAAGTTTTGATATGAAATTTTTAAAGCTTCAACCATTCCAACAATAGCATAGACTGCTTCTGTACCAGCTCTCATACCTCGCTCCTGCTCACCTCCATGAATCATGGGTTTGAGTCCTGTGTTTTTTCTAATAAAGGCAAATCCAGCTCCTTTAGGCCCGTGAAATTTATGAGCGGCAACAGCTGCAAAATCTATTGGAATATCCAGAAAATCTATTTCATAATGCCCCACAGACTGAACTGTGTCACTATGGAAAAGAGCACCGTACTGTTTACATAACAATGCAGTACGTTTTAAGTCAAGGATGGTACCAATCTCATTGTTAATGTGCATCAAACTCACCAATGTCTTGTGAGTTTTGTCTGCAAGTAAGCTTTCTAAGTGATTATAATCTATAAGACCACAATCATCAATAGTTATAAAGTCAACAATGATGGCGTGAGCTACTTGTAATTGATTTATAGCGTATAAGACAGCATGGTGTTCAATTTTACTGGAAATAATTCTGGTAACGTTTAAATCTTTCACACAACTACTTAGCACCAAATTATCTGCTTCTGTCCCTCCTGAAGTAAAAATTATTTCGGAAGCAGAAACGTTTAATAGGCTTGCTACTTCTTTTCTTGCTGTTTCAATTAACGCCTTAGCCGATCTTCCATATGAATGGGTAGAAGAAGGATTTCCAAACTCAGTTTGCAACACTTTTGTCATCGTAGTAATTACTTCCGATCTTAACTGTGTTGTAGCGGCACTGTCAAAATATACTGTTTTCAATGGCTAAACATTAATGCGTTAATAAAAAAACTTGAAACAAAAATACAGATAAATTTTTGATGATTCATACCCCTATCATAAAGAAATGTGTTACTTTGTAATGAGCTATAATTTCAGAAAAATTCATGAAAAAATTCATCTTATCAATTTTTACACTCATCCTCATTCAGGGGTGTAATGACGGGGATCTTATCGTCACTAATTTTGATTTTGAAGCTGCACAACTTCAACAGTGTGGCGAAACTGGCAGCCTTGTATTTTTTAAAATAAACCCACAGGTTAACGAAAGTATTTCACTATACATTCCAACAAGTGAAGAACTATTTTTAGAGACAGGAACGCAATCATTTAGCCTTAGCACCTCAGGAAGTCTTGTAAACTATAGAAGCTTTAATGATGCCGTTACTGCAAACTATTTTTGCAGTCCAATTCCTCCAACTACGCCTTTAGTGGCTATTGAATATACTGGTACATCTGGTGTAGCTAGACTTATTTCTGAAACGACAAGAGACGATACCGATGGGGTCGCCTTTGTCGCTTCAGAATTACTAACAGACGAAGGTTTTGGTGATTTTGATGATGATGGTATTCCTAATTATTATGATTTTGACGACGATGGTGACAACGTGCTAACGTCTTTAGAAATTGGTGAAGATCCTGAAAACCCAAGAGATTCAGATCTTGATGGAATGCCAGACTACCTTGATACTGATGATGATAATGATGGCGTGCTTACAATCAATGAAGACATCAATCAAAATTTAAACCCAGCAGATGATATATCTGAGGCTGGAGCAGTAGCAAACTATCTTGACGCAATGAAGACAGATATGGTAGCTATTAAAGCGTATAGAGCGCATACCTATAATAGAACAAGTAACGGCACTATAATTATAGACAATCTAGTACTTATTAGTGCAGAAGAGGAAATTATTATTGAAACCTTTACTCTTGGTGCTATTGAAGCAGTA
>JBLHII010000168.1:0-3927 GCA_047616265.1 Minisyncoccia bacterium | reverse complement strand
CAAGCTAGCAAAGCTGGTATTCAGGACTTTATAGTCCGTAGCAACCTAACCATTATTAAAGCGAATAAAAAATACCATGACTTACCACAATTCTTCAAAAAACACAAGGTTCATGTCGTGAGCTCAATGCCACACTGGACGAGGGGTAAAACAGACAAGCAACGTGGAGAAGGAGTTTTTGACATGTCTATCACCGCATTAAAAGAATTGAATGCCGTTGGGTATGGAATGCCAGAAAGTGATTTAAAACTAGACCTAGTATATAATCCAAACGGCGCCTATTTGCCAGGGGATCAAGCGAGCATGGAGATCGAATTCAAAGCAGCCTTACTTGCCGATTTTAACATTCAATTTCATACTCTTTTTGCTATTACCAACCTTCCGATTTCTAGATTTCTAGATTACCTAATTGCTAGTGAAAACTATGAAGATTATATGCACCAACTAGTAGAGGCATACAATCCTGCGGCAGTTGAAAACGTAATGTGCACCAACACCATCTCTATCTCATGGGATGGATGGTTGTATGATTGTGATTTCAACCAAATGCTCGGCCTCAAAGTTGCAAGTAAAGTAACACATATTAACCAGTATAATGAAACAGTTTTAAGCAATAGAGATATTGTTATTTCGCAACATTGTTATGGCTGCACAGCTGGCGCAGGAAGTAGTTGCCAAGGAACTGTAACATCATGAAAGCATGAAAGCAATTTCTTATATATTCGTTTTTTTAGGAGCTACTTCTCTGTTTTCACAACAAACACTGGAAGAAGTTCTGGCAAAATATAATGATGATAGCATCCCCTATATTTCTTCTGAAACACTAGCAAACCTTGAAGACAATACCGCTACCATTGTTCTAGACACGCGCGAAAAAAAGGAATATGAGGTGAGCCATATCAGAGGGGCTATACATGTTGGTTATAAAACCTTTGATATAAATACTGTTTCAGAAAACATAAAAAACAAAGACACTCCCATAGTTGTGTATTGCTCTTTGGGAATTAGAAGTGAAGACATTGGTGAAACACTTGAAAAAGCAGGATATACTATGGTAAAAAACCTGTATGGAGGTATTTTTCGTTGGAAAAACAAAGGTTTTCCAGTAGTAAACACACAACAAAAAGAGACCGACAGCGTGCATGTATATTCAAAAAAGTGGGGGAAATGGCTTACCAAAGGTATTAAAGTCTCCAACAAATAATACCTTCTACGTAAAAGCACTATGGCAATTTTAGGATTAAAAGACACCGCAGGAAACGAAAACTCAAAAAAGGCACTCCACTTTCCTAGTTCAAAAAATGCTCTTATCATTTTTACACGCAATCCAGAATTGGGCAAATGTAAAACACGTTTAGCAGCTACCGTTGGTGATCAAAATGCCTTGGCTATTTATAAATTCTTACTAGCGCATACTGTGAAAATAACACGCAACCTTAGTGCAGACATCTATGTCTATTACTCGGAACAAATTAGAGACACTGATAGTTGGGATAACTCGATTTACAGAAAAAAACAGCAGCATGGTGAAAACCTAGGCATCCGAATGCATAATGCCTTTACAGAGGTTTTTAACATGGGCTATACGCGAGCTATCATTATTGGCAGTGACATGTATGACATGACCACACAAGATATAGAACATGCTTTTACAGCGTTCGATAAAAATGATTTTATTCTCGGTCCTGCAGAAGACGGCGGCTATTATTTATTAGGCATGAAAACGGTTAAACCATCACTGTTCAAAAATAAAATCTGGGGAACAGAAACCGTGTTAAATAAAACCCTAGAGGATTTAAAATTAGAAAAAGTAGGTCTCTTAACAGAGAAAAATGACGTAGACTATTATGAAGACATCAAAGACATTGATGTATTTCAAAAATTCTTAATCCACTTGAAAGACTAACCTTTCAGAAATACGTATTTTTGATATACTTAAACACCAAGAAGATACCCTATGACTAAATACATCGAAGAAGCTATAGAATTTCTACAAAAACGTGGATTTGAAACTCCAGAAATAGGAATCATTCTAGGAACTGGCTTAGGTAAGATTATTGAGCATGTGACCATTGAAGCAGAAATGAGTTATAACCATATTCCTAATTTTCCAACAGCAACCGTTGAGTTCCATAAAGGAAAATTAATCTATGGAGAATTAGCAGGTAAAAAGGTGGTTTTAATGCAAGGACGTTTTCATGTCTATGAGGGGTATTCTCTTATTGATGTTACCTTTCCTGTGCGTGTTATGAAAGGCCTAGGAATTACAAAATTATTTGTAAGTAATGCCTCTGGAGCTATTAATCTAAACTTCAAAAAGGGAGAAATTATGCTTATTGATGACCACATCAATCTTCAAGGTGGTTCTCCTTTAGCGTTTAAAGGAGTCGCTGCATTAGGAGAGCGTTTTGTAGACATGAACCAACCCTATGATGCTGCCATGAATGCTAAAGTAGAAGAAATTGCTGCGGCACACAATATCACACTCCACAAAGGAGTATATGCAAGTGTTGTTGGACCTCAACTAGAAACCCGTGCAGAATACAAATACCTTAAGGTTATAGGTGCAGATGCAGTGGGGATGAGCACAGTGCCAGAAATTATTGTTGCCAATCATCTGCAAATACCGGTAATAGCGCTTTCTGTGTTGACAGATGAGTGTGATCCAGACAACTTAAAACCCGTTGACATTACAGACATTATAGCGCAAGCTGGAAAAGCAGAACCACAGATGATTACCCTTTTTACAGAGCTCATTAAGTCCCTATAAATAAAACACACTACCCGCCAAGCAACTCCTCAAGAATTTACACTTCATATTGTTGCTTTTTTAGATAACAAAAACACACTAAAACAATGAGCTACCTAGACGCTACCCATGATGTTTATAAAGAAGCAGCCCTTACTCCAGATGTTGGGCTTTGCTGTACCACGAACCCAATTTGGGAATTACCTGGATTAAAGATTCCTAAAATCATGCAAGAAATGAATTACGGCTGTGGAAGTACGGTGCATGCGCGTGACCTATCAAACAACCCTAAAATGCTATATGTAGGGGTCGGTGGAGGTATGGAGTTGTTGCAATTCTCTTATTTCAACCGTCAAAAAGGAGGTGTTGTAGGAGTTGATGTTGTAGACGAAATGCTAGAGGCATCTCGTAAAAACTTTAAAGTTGCCGAAGCACAAAACGATTGGTTTAAATCTGAATTTGTAGATCTTAAAAAAGGAGATGCCATGCACCTTCCTGTTGACGACAATAGCATTGATGTAGCAGCTCAAAACTGTTTGTTCAACATCTTTAAAACAGAAGATTTAAAACGTGCCATTGAAGAAATGTATCGTGTTTTAAAACCTCACGGAAAATTAGTCATGAGCGACCCTACTTGTGAGCAGGAGATGAATGACACGCTTCGTGATGACGACCGTCTTCGTGCCCTATGCTTAAGTGGTAGTTTGCCTATCGCAGAATATGTTAAAGCCCTTACAGATGTAGGATTTGGAACAATCGAAATTAGAGCGAGAAAACCCTACAGAGTTCTTGACCCAAAAAACTACCCAACAGAGGAATTAATTTACATAGAATCTATAGAAGTAGCCGCTATTAAAGATCCAATGCCCGAAGATGGTCCTTGTATATTTACAGGTAGAGCAGCTATTTATTATGGAGATGAAGATTTCTTTGACGATGGTAAAGGGCATATCTTATTAAAAAATCAACCCTTAGCTATTTGTGATAAAACAACAAAAGCATTGCAAGCGCTTGGTAGAAATGATATTTATTTTAGCGAATCCACCTATCATTATGATGGCGGCGGATGCTGTTAAGACAAACCCACAAAAAAATTGTAATTTTAACGTCTATCCTTCGACCAAGGCGAAGCCTTTTTTGTTTAAACGCACACTGCTCATATGGCGATATACCAACAA
>JBLHII010000167.1:0-3947 GCA_047616265.1 Minisyncoccia bacterium | reverse complement strand
ATGCGCTTCCAAAACTATCTAACACAGCTATTTTTAAATCTATTCTATCCACAAAACCATAGCTAATAGCTTTCTGAAATGTTGCATAATCACGATCTATAGCACGATCCATTAAGGCTGCATTATAGTTCTCCATGGCTTGCCAGTATTGGCTAGTCACAAAATAACTATCACCCAAACGCACAAAAGCATCGTTTTTTGTAGTGGTATCGATTCCTTTCGTTGCAACAAAATGCTCGAAATGAATAGCCGCAGTTTTATACTCTTTTTGCTTGAAATAAGCATAGCCAATATGGTACGGCGCATTTGTATACTCTTTGGTATTTACTGCGTCTGGCAATTGCATAAACTGCTTATAACCTAAGCTAGCAGCATCAAAATCGGAAAGCTGAAAGTCGCTCTCTGCATTCCAATAGATAGCTCTTGCTGTAAATATTGGGTCACGGGGTTCTTTTAAAGACCTTACGAAAAAACCTTTAGCGGCTTTATAAGCTCCTTCATTATACACTTCTAGACCTCTAAGAAAAGCCACTTTCTGATAGGCTACTTTGCTTTGAAAGGTAGTAGTGCGCTCCAGTAGATGTAATGCCTCTTTGTAATTACGAGAGGTTATATAAGAATCTATCAAGACCTCCCTTAATTGATCGTTATTTTTATTGTTAGGGTATTTGGAAATAAAATCAGAAAGCACGAGCGGTACACTGGCATAGCTATTTCCTATATCATAACTTAATTTAGCATAATTTAAAAAAGAGTCTTCTTGAATTTCCAGACTAAAATCCATTTCAAGTGCATTCTTAAAAGCGTTTAATGCCTCTAGCTTTTTACCTAGTTTTAAGTAGGATGCCGCCAAATGGTAATAAGCATTTTGCGCTACAGCATCTCTACCATCTATAATGCTGTTAAATGCATCAATAGCACTTGCAAAATCTTCTTGTTTAAAATAAGCGTAGCCAAGTTGGTAATAGTCGGTATTTGTCCATCGTCCTTTTTTTCCTTTATACGCTTTTAAATAGGCAATAGCATCTGCATACCCTTCCAAGTTAAAATAGCTCTCACCAATAATCTTGGACAATTCGCTCTTTTCTTTTGAGCTAGCACGATTAAAGTATATTTTGCCCATCTCTATAGCCTTTTGGAAATCTCCTAACTTAAAATTCATGTCTGCTTGATAATAAGACAACTCTTTGTTGTAACGCTTGGTGTCTTTAACCTTATTAAATAATGCGTTGGCTGCTTGATAATCATTTCCTTGGTAAGCAATAAACCCAAGGTAATAGGTTGCCTGTGCTCCATACTTCTTGGAGTCTGCTACTCTGTTTAAATAGTGCTTCGCTTTTGTATATTGCTTGGCCTTAAAAAAAGTATAGCCATTATTAAAAGCAAAGCGTTCTGCCTCTGTAGGGCTCAAACTACTAATATCAACATTACTGTACCATTTTTTAGCGGCGCTATAATTACCATAGTCAAAGTAATAATTTGCAACATTTAAATAGGCAGTATTTCGTTTAACGCTGGTTGGATAGTTCGTGACAAAAGCCTCCATTAATAGGTCTGCATCTTGCTGGTTTAAACGAATGGCACAGGTTGCGATATAATATGCACAATCACTTTCAACACGTTCTTTCGTTGTCGTTTTTTTTACGGTAGCGAATACTTGCTGAGCAGCCAAATATTGATTGTTGTTGTATAATTCAATAGCTTGATGAAAAAAGGCAAGATCATTGGTAAATGATGCGGTTTGTTGAGACATAACAGGGACACTAAGCATCAAATACAGCACTACAATACTAAGGTTTTTTAACATAAAATAAGGGTTATACGCTATGATCAAAGGTATCTATTTATAAGAGAGCTTTTAAACTAAAGAACAAGGATTACAAGGTGTTACTGGATAAATAACGTATAAATTATTAGTTGCGTATTTTTTGGAATTAAAAAAGTTAGAAAAGGTAAGGCAACCCAGCGCAATAATAAATTATTACAATGTATTTTTAATATATGTGTTTAGTAACTCACTACACTTTTGTGCTCCAGCATTGGTGAGGTGATCCGCATCTCTTAGATCATTTTTGTCAAATAAAGAGTTTGTTGATAGATCTAAATAAAATGCATTATCATATTTTTTTGATAACTGCCCAAGTGTCGTTTTTATTTTTAGTTTTTTTCTAGGATTCAATACTTTATAATAGGCCGGATGTACGGGCATTTCAAGTAAAACAACATGGATACCGTATTGCTTACATAATTTGACCATACGATCTAATCTTGCTGTATTAGAGGTGAAATCTAGTGAGTAATCCTCATGCTTTTTGGCAATTACTTTTGAAATAGCTTCTTTGTCACATATTATACTGGATGCATCCTGCATTCCGAACCCTGAAGGCTTTGTGGTTATTATCGTGCCCCTTTGAAAATATGCAGATACCAAATCCAGTGACTTATCAAATCGCTGAATCAATGCCATACTATATCGCTTTGGATTCCATATAGAGATCGATGGGACGGTGACCTCCATGTTATGATGATAAAAATACTTTCGCCAGGTATTTTCTATGTTGTCCTCTTTTGCAGAAAGCGTAAAATAACTAACATTAAGAATCACTGTTTTTAATAACGGAATATTGTCTATATGACTAGCTAACAGCAATTCATCTAACAATAACGACTGGCTAATATTAGAAATATTAAACGTCCTACTTTCAAAATATAAGGGGTTTATCCCAAAAAATGAATGTGAGTCACCAAATACAATAGTTTCAATTTCTTTGTAACTTTTTTGTAACTCTTCATTTTTGTAAGAATACGTATTGGGCACCTGCCTGTAAAAAAACTCTAAGGCAAACCATACCGCAAAAAGAGGAAGTAAAAAAAGGGCTATTTTTAAGTAGAATCTACGCATTAGAATTGAAAATAAATGAAGGGCTGTAAATCACCTGCAAAATAAAAGATGGCAAAACACACCCCGTAATAAATAATAACCCGTACTGATTTTGATATATGAGAAACATCAAGCACATGTTCCCTGTGCCTCTGCAACCACTCAATACACATATACAAGAAAAGAAAAACCAAAGCACTTCTTGAAACCACAGGCATGGTAAATAAACTACTTGAAAAAATAATTTCTAAATATTGAAATGCGTCAATCAATGTAGGAGCTCTAAAAAACACCCATGCTAAAACAACAATGCTAAAAGTCCCTGCTATGTTTAGTAATTGCCGCCAAAGAGGCACATGCAAACCTGGTGTGTGAATTCCATTTTTCTTGTGAAGTAATATCACAGGAATTACAAAAATAGCATGAATAGCTCCCCAAAAAACAAAGGTTAAATTGGCGCCATGCCACAAACCACTCAGTAAGAAAACAATGAAAATATTACCTATAAGTCTGCCTTTAGAAACCCTACTCCCGCCTAAAGGAAAATAGACATAATCTCTAAACCAAGTTGACAATGAAATATGCCAGCGTTTCCAAAACTCGGATACGTTTTGTGAGAGGTACGGGAAATTGAAGTTTTTCATCAAATCAAAACCTAGTAAGCGTGAGCTTCCTATTGCTATATCACTATATCCAGAAAAATCTCCATAAATTTGAAACGCAAAAAATACAGCACCTACAAACAAGGTGCTTCCAGACTGCATTGTATAAGACTCAAATATTTGATTAGCCATAAGAGCACAGTTATCTGCAATAACCATTTTTTTGAATAATCCACCGAGTATGAGTCGAAGACCGTCTACTTGCTGTGCGTATTGAAACCTTCTTTTCTTAGCAAACTGAGGTAGTAAATGTGAAGCTCTTTCTATTGGCCCGGCTACCAATTGAGGAAAGAATGATACAAAGGCAAAAAACTGAATCACATTTTTGGTAGGTCTTATTTTACCTCTATACAAATCTATAGTGTAGCTTAAGGTCTGAAAAGTATAGAAGCTAATTCCTACCG
>JBLHII010000166.1:0-3985 GCA_047616265.1 Minisyncoccia bacterium | reverse complement strand
GAGCTATCATTGGCGGCACACTTTGATATAGATTCAAGCTTAGTTGTTCTCCATCTAGTTCAAAATGAGCTTCCCCATATTTTACATATTCTGGAGTTCTATCTGAGGTAGTAGGCATTAAAAAAGGGAGCTCATCGGGAGTTGCTTTAAAACTTGCAATAACGCGGTATTTTAAATCTACGGGATAAAAATCAAGTTGTTTAAACTCCTTTAAATCTTGGGGAGTAAGAATGCTAGTTTCTGGATCTGCAAAGGTTTTATTTTCATGTTCCTGATAGGCAACAGCCTCTAAAAATTCTGGAGTGTTATCTTGAGAAAAGACAACACAGGTAATAAAAAATAGAACGTATAAATTATATTTCATCATAGCAAGTTTTAGTAAATATATAAAATAGTGAGAGATCTCAACACACCATTAGACCTTATCTATTTGGCTGTTTTTGTTGCCAGAGACTTTATTGGGTTATAAGCTACCACATGAGATAACACAATTTGTGTTTTAGTTTCACCATACACAATAAGCTCATCTATAAAACCCTCAAGCTGTTTTTGATTTTTTAAGACAACCTCCATAACAATATTTTCATTGCCGGTAATGCGGTAACAATTAATAACCTCATCATAGGTCTTTACTTTGATTAAAAAGGGCTTTAGTTTTCCCATAAAAGCGCGCAATGTTATTATAGCTTTAAGCTGGTATTCAGCCGCAAAGGGAGAAACAATTGTTTTATATCCTAAAATTAAACCCGCATCTTCCATTTTCTTGATGCGCTCACTTACAGCAGGAGAGCTTACTCCAACTTTTCTGCCAATAGCCGCATTAGAAATTCTAGCATTTTGCTGTAATAAATTTAATATGTTCCAATTTAACGAATCTATGTTCATTTTAAAGTTTTATTATGTTTTACCTTGTTAGTTAAATCAAATATACAGTTTTACTTTAAAATCGTTATATAAATTGTATAACATCTTAGTACTTTTGAGGTGCTTGTCATCCCCTAATTTGTTGCAATGAAAACCAGTTGTTTACAGACCTTTCCTAAATCGCCTTTTTACATCAAGGCACTAGAAATATTTACGCTTTCTAGAACCATTGCCTCGTATCTAATTGACGACATAACTCTAAGAGAACCTCACAATCATGAGGACCCATCATTGTATGTGACAGGGGATATGATACAACAATCTATAGCATTGGCGCCAGAGATTTTAAAGGCAGAGCAACACCTATTTCAGCAGGACAGACACAAACACATAGCTAGTGTTGAGCGCCTTAGCAGACTGTTGTATGCGAATTGTAAACGCTTAGAAAAAACCCACAGTAATGGGAAAGATTTTTTACCAATTTTAAGAAAAGAGCTCAAAAAATTTAGAACATTACAACGCACTTGGTTGCTAACCCTATAAGCATCTGTCTTAGCAAAACACCCCAGGGTTTGTTGTAAGAAAAAAGTTACATGTTTCTTCTATACTGCCCACCTACATCAAATAACTTCTCGGTAATTTGACCTAGAGAGCATACTTTAGTTGCCTCCATGAGTTGCTCAAACATGTTCTCATTATGGATGGCAGCGTACTGAACCTTCTTGATACTCTCATCTGCTTTTTTACCAAAAGCGGTATGTAGATTATTGAGCGTTTCAATTTGGTATTGCTTTTCTTCTTCTGTAGCTCTAATGACCTCTGCTGGCTGAACCGTTGGAGACCCCTTACTACTTAAGAACGTATTTACACCAATGATTGGGAATTCTCCTGTATGTTTTAGCGTCTCATAATACAAACTCTCCTCCTGTATCTTGCTGCGTTGGTACATCGTTTCCATGGCACCTAGTACGCCTCCTCTTTCAGTAATGCTATCAAACTCTTTTAATACAGCTTCTTCTACCAAATCTGTAAGTTCTTCAATAATAAAAGATCCTTGAATTGGGTTTTCGTTTTTAGCCAATCCTAATTCTTTATTAATAATTAACTGAATAGCCATAGCCCTTCGAACGCTTTCTTCTGTTGGTGTTGTAATGGCTTCATCATATGCATTTGTATGTAATGAATTACAGTTGTCATTAATCGCATATAAGGCTTGTAATGTAGTACGAATATCATTAAAATCAATTTCTTGCGCGTGCAATGAACGTCCAGATGTTTGGATATGGTATTTTAACATTTGTGCTCTTGGGTTAGCACCATATTTATCTTTTAATGCTTTACTCCAAATTTTACGAGCAACACGACCAATAACTGAATACTCTGGATCTATCCCATTACTAAAGAAAAACGATAAATTAGGGCCAAACTTATTGATATCCATACCACGACTTAAGTAGTACTCCACATAGGTAAATCCATTAGATAAAGTGAATGCTAATTGAGTGATTGGATTTGCACCTGCTTCTGCAATATGATACCCACTTATAGAAACCGAGTAAAAGTTACGCACTTGATTTTTAATGAAATACTCTTGCACATCCCCCATGAGTCTCAAGGCAAATTCTGTTGAAAAAATACAGGTATTTTGTGCTTGGTCTTCTTTCAATATATCTGCCTGCACGGTTCCACGCACCTGCATCATCGTTTCTGCTTTAATGGTATCGTATACTTCTTTTGGCAAAACTAAATCTCCAGTAACCCCAAGCAATAGTAAACCTAAACCATCATTACCTTCCGGCAAATGTCCTTGATAGGCTGGCCGATCAACACCGCGTTGTTTATAAATCGCATTAATTTTTAAAGCTACTTCTTTTTCTAGATCGTGTTCTTTAATGTGTTTTTCGCAGTTTTGGTCGATAGCAGCATTCATAAAAAAGCCAAGTAACATAGGCGCAGGACCGTTTATAGTCATACTAACAGAAGTCATAGGATGGCTTAAATCAAATCCGCTATATAATTTTTTGGCATCATCCAAACAACATATTGAAACACCTGCATTTCCAATTTTTCCATAAATATCTGGACGAAGCTTTGGATCGTTACCATAAAGGGTTACACTATCAAAAGCAGTAGACAACCGCTTGGCTGGCATACCAAGACTTACATAGTGAAAACGGCGGTTGGTTCTTTCTGGCCCACCTTCTCCTGCAAACATACGTGTAGGATCTTCTCCCGTTCTTTTAAATGGATACAATCCTGAGGTATACGGGAACGCACCCGGCACGTTTTCTTGCAAGGTCCATTTCAAAATATCTCCCCAAGCTTTATAGGTAGGCAGTGCTACTTTTGGAATTTGAGAATGAGACAAACTTTCTGTGTGTGTCTCTATGTTAATTTCTTTGTCACGCACTTTAAAGGTGTAAACAGGGTTTTTATATTTCTTTACTTTTTCTTCCCAACCAATAATTACTTCCCAGTTATAAGGATCTAAATTTAGTTTTACGCGATCAAATTCAGCCAGAAGCAATGTTACTAAATCGCCATTCTCTCCGGAAACATGAGCAACATCTATATGGATTCCTGTTTTATCAAATAAAGGAACAGCACTGGTAACAGACTCTATTGTTTTAAAAATACCATAAAGTTTCTGGGCAACCTCGGCTTGTACAACGGCCCTATTATCATACGCTCTATTGCTTTCTGAAATTTCAGAGAGGTATCGTGTTCTTGCTGGAGGAATCACAAATATTTTTTCAGACATTTCATCTGTAGTCTGAAAAGTAGATTTTAAGGTAGTTTCTGTTTTCTCTTCTAGCTCGGCCATAATAGCACCGTATAATTTATTCATTCCAGGATCATTAAACTGGGAAGCTATCGTGCCAAAAACAGGTAAATTATCTTGATGTGTATCCCACAATTGGTGATTACGCATGTATTGTTTTTTAACATCTCGAAGCGCGTCTAAAGAACCACGTTTATCAAATTTATTGATGGCTACCAAATCTGCAAAGTCGAGCATGTCAATCTTTTCCAATTGAGTTGCTGCACCAAATTCTGGTGTCATGACATACAAAGAGACATCGCTGTGCTCAATAATTTCGGTATCACTTTGCCCTATACC
>JBLHII010000165.1:0-4012 GCA_047616265.1 Minisyncoccia bacterium | reverse complement strand
GTTCTGGTATATAAAACAGAATAAAGCGACAGAGTCTAACTATAAATAAATGTAAAAAAGTGTGTACTATTTAAGACCAAATAACAACAATGTGTCTAAACACATACCAAATAAAAATTGGTTTTTTATAAAATTTGGAAGGAACGCTGGCTTCATATTTAACAAAACTTCCAAGGCTAATTCATTACAACAAATTGTTCTAGACCCAGTGCTGTCTCCAAAAAAAGAAACCGCACAGATATCTTTAGGTTGGCTTGAGCGCCAAGGTTTGCTAATACTTACACACTCAAACCCCAACCAAATAGAAACAGAGGCTTCTAAGCTCTGCAGCCATGAATTATAAAGAAACATTCTACTTTATAGCTACTTGTTTGACAATTTCTTCAGAAAAGCACAACAAACAAGCAATAGAAAAACAGCTAAAAGAAAACAAAGTAGATTGGGATGCTGTAGTAAAAGTAAGTACGCGTCATTTCGTGTTTCCAGCGTTGTATTGTGTTTTAAAGCGTGAAGACTTCTTGCAGTACCTGCCTCAAGAGCTAGTTAATTACATGGAGCTTATCACAAATTTAAATCGGAAAAGAAACGAGCAAATAATCACACAGGCAAAAGAACTCAACACCTTCTTATTGGCTCATAATATTACTCCCGTTTTTTTAAAAGGAACTGGAAACTTATTTGCAGGGCTATACAAAGATATCGCCGAACGAATGATTGGGGATATTGATTTTATTTTTTCAAAGGAAGCCTATCCAAAAGCAATTAAACTGTTAAGAAACTACGGGTATTCTGATGTTCTAAAAGAACGGTATCACTTTCCATCACAGCATCATTACAGGAGACTTAAAAAAGAACATAATATTGCGGCAATAGAAATCCACAAAGAGCTTTCATTAAAAAAATACACCAATGAATTTAATTATGCCTTTGTAAAAAAAGACTGCCAAATTATAAATGATGTTGCTGTATTAAGTTATGCTAACAAATTAAACGTATCAATTGTCACCAGCCAAATAACCGACAATATATTTTACTATAAAACCATTAATTTAAGGAATGCCTATGATGTTTTTTTAATTTCCAAAAAAACCAATGCAAAACAGGCGGTTAACACATTAAACAAACTAAGACACCCATTAAATTGTTTTATAGCAGCCTGCTATGAAGTTTTCAACCAAGTGGCTAGTTTAGAGTATCATAAAACAGAAAAAACAACAGCATATCTCAACACTTTTAAAAGCCAGTTTATAAATACTGAAAAAACAACGAGAAAACACCAAATAATTAAAACCTATCTAGATATAAAACTACTGCTAAGCACCCTTTATAGGTGTCTTCTCTACAAAGAGTATCGTATTTGGTTGTTTTACAGAGTGACAGATAAAAAATGGTACAACGAAAAGCTTATTCAACTTGGGCTTAAACGTTAAGCTTATTACTTATAGCAATTGTTATTATATATTTAAACACCTGAATAACGACTTATTAAACCATGCTTTTTTTGTGAGTTTCTTTTCTATAAATTCTTAATAACTCAGCACAACTTCTTTTTAACACTTGGGTAGTTTTCATATACATTTGTAAAAACAAAAAACACCCACTATGCCTACACCAAAGATTTTTGCTTGTAAACAAAGTAAAGCACTTGCTAAAGATATTGCCAGCGCCTACGGAGTTCCGCTAGGAAATATAATTACCTCTACCTATAGTGACGGTGAGTTTCAGCCTAGTTTTGAAGAATCTGTACGTGGATGCCGCGTGTTTTTAATTGGCTCTACACATCCAAGTAGTGACAATCTTATGGAACTGTTATTAATGTGTGATGCTGCCAAACGCGCTAGCGCGAGACATATTACCGCAGTTATGCCATATTTTGGTTGGGCAAGACAGGATAGAAAAGACAAACCTCGTGTTCCTATCGCGGCAAAATTAATTGCCAAAATGTTAGAAACAGCTGGAGCAACGCGCATCATTACCATGGATTTACACGCAGATCAAATTCAAGGCTTTTTTGAAAAACCAGTAGATCACTTGTTTGCTTCTACCATCTTCTTGCCTTATTTAAAAGAATTAAACCTAGACAACTTAACGATTGCCTCTCCAGACATGGGGGGTAGTAAGAGAGCTTATGCATATTCTAAAGCACTAGGGAGTGATGTTGTGATTTGCTATAAGCAACGTGAAAAAGCGAATGTCATTAGCCATATGGAACTCATAGGAGACGTAAAAGGAAAGAATGTAGTCTTGGTAGATGACATGGTTGATACAGCAGGAACACTCACTAAAGCAGCAGACCTGATGATAGAGCGAGGCGCATTGAGCGTTCGTGCTATTTGCACACACCCTATTATGTCCGGAAGTGCCTATGAACGTCTTGAAAAATCAAAACTTGAAGCGCTTATTGTTACAGACTCTATACCCTTACGTCAAGATAGTCCAAAACTAAAAGTACTAACCTGCGCCACGCTTTTTGCAGACGTGATGGTAAGTGTGCACGAAAATCAGTCTATTAGCTCTAAATTCTTAATGTAATTTATATCCCGTTCTACTGTCTATATGGGCGCTGCATTATCCTGCACTCTTTAAACATTTTATAAGGCACAACCTTTCTTTTAAAACTGCTAAAATGAAGACGTCTTACAAATTTTGGGGATTACCGTCAAAATTGTGTCGAAGACCTTCACATTTACAATATAAAATTTTATCTTTGCAGCCCGAAAATTCGGGAAAACAACATATTATAAATTAAAATTTTAAAATGAAATCAATTACAATCAACGGATCAAAAAGAGAAGTCGTGGGCAAAAAAGCAACTGCAGCCTTACGTAATGCTGGTATGGTTCCTTGCGTAGTATACGGAGGAGACGAGCCAATTCACTTTCAATCGCCAGAGCTTTCCTTCAATAAACTAGTATACACACCAGATGTGCATACAGTTGTGATTGAACTAGACGGTGTTAAGATAAATGCAATTTTACAAGACATCCAGTTTCACCCAGTAACAGACAGAATACTTCACATTGACTTCTATCAAATATTTGATGATAAAGAAGTAATGATGGAAATTCCAGTTCGCATTTCAGGAAGTTCTCGTGGGGTTAAAAATGGTGGGGTTTTACGAATTGTTACACGTAAACTACGTGTAAAAGCAATCCCAAAAAACTTACCAGACTTTATTGATGCAGATATTACAGAAATGAAGATTGGTGCAAAAATGTATGTTACATCCGTTATGGATGATACATTCTCTATACTTCATACAGACAATACTGTAATCTGTCAAGTAAGAACCTCTAGAACTGCCGTTGATGACGAAGAAACTGAGGAACAAGAAGGGACAGAAGCTGCAGAGGGAACAGAAGAAGCAACAGAATAAACGCAACAACGTTAATTATATAGAAAGCATTCCGTTAATTCGGGATGCTTTTTTTATTTTTACGAAACAAACCAAAAACGATGCGTTATTTTCTTCGGAAACTTTTGGGTCTGCAAATATCAATAGAGCATAAACCCATGCAAAGGAAAAAGGAGGTCATGGCACTCGATACTATTTGCGAACTACATGCGCAAAAAGAAGCGATTGACACAAAAAATGGGACACTGGATATGAAAAAATTTTTAATCGCTGGGCTTGGAAACATTGGCCCTCAATACGCAAATACACGTCACAACATAGGCTTTAAAATATTAGACGCTTTGGCAAAAGAAGCAGACCTTAGCTGGGAAACAGTAAAACTAGGAGACATCACCACATATAAAAAAAAGGGGCGCACTCTTATTCTTCTAAAACCAAGCACTTTTATGAACCTAAGCGGTAAGGCTGTAAAATACTGGATGGATAAAGAAAATATTCCTATAGAAAATGTATTAGCAGTAACAGACGACCTCAACCTCCCTTTTGGAGCCTTTAGAATAAAAGGCAAAGGAAGTAGTGGTGGACACAACGGCCTTAAAGACATCCAAGAAATTTTATCTACCGGAAAATATCCTCGTTTTAGATTTGGCATTAGCG
>JBLHII010000164.1:0-4034 GCA_047616265.1 Minisyncoccia bacterium | reverse complement strand
GGTTAACCCTTCCATATTTTCAAAGATATGATCTCTACCTTTATAACAAATAACCTCTTGGTCATAAATGGTGTCATTTCCTTTGCCATTAATTACATATTGTAACGAAGTGATTTCTGGAAATTGGGTATAAATAGCATCAAGTAATTGTTCTCTTTTTGATTTGTCTTCAGCAAACAACTGAAGTAACACCATTAACTCTCCAGTACTAGCTGTTCTAATCATAAGAGTTCTTAGAATACCGGTTTGGTTACGTGTGTTAAAAAAAGGGATGGCTAGTGTTTCTGCAGTCTCTTTTATAAAGTCACGAATAGCATTGCTAGGATCTTGTTGTAAATGACATTTGTTTAAGTTTAATATCTTATCCCACATTCCTGGAATATGAAAACCCAAAGCATTCTTGTCTGTAATTATAGCATCCCCTTTTATTTGGTCTAACGTTAGCCATTTACTATCACTAAACGAAAATTCCATTTTGTTTCTATAAAAATATTGAGCCTCAGAACCTAATATAGGAGTAATCTCAGGTAATGCCACCTTACCAATACGGCTTAAATTGTTTTCTATTTCTTTTTGTTTGTAAAATAATTGATGTTCATAGCCCATGTGTTGCCATTTACAACCTCCACAAGTACCAAAGTGTTCACAAACAGGCTCGACCCTTTTCTCTGATGCTTTGTGTATTTCTATTGCGGTACCCTCAAAGTAGGCCTTTCGCTTTTTGGTTGTTTGAACACTTACAATATCTCCAGGAACCGCATTATTAATAAAAACAACTCTTCCATCTGCTGCTTTTGCAATTGCCTTTCCTTTTGCACCTGCATCAATAACTTCAAGATTTTCTAATACAACTCTATTTTGGGATTTTTTTCTAGCCATATTGTAAAAATACTATAAATGCCTTATTATTATTGTGCAACGACTTTAAAAAAACTTATTATATTTAGTAATTTTACAAAAGGATGATTTCTCTCCTCCGCTGAATTTTTGATTCATCAAAAAAATAAAGGTATTGCAGGAATTTTATATATTAATTTTTTTAAAATTTTATGTTATGTCTGTAACAAATAAAACAGTGTCACAAAAAGCGATTGATGTAGAAAACAAATATGGAGCCCACAATTATCATCCATTACCAGTTGTTTTAAATAAAGGAGAAGGAGTCTATGTTTGGGATGTAGAAGGTAAGAAATACTATGATTTCCTTTCAGCTTATAGCGCTGTTAATCAAGGGCACTGCCATCCAAAGATTGTTGGGGCAATGACCAAACAAGCAGAAACCTTAAGTTTAACATCTCGCGCATTTTACAACGACATGCTTGGTAAGTATGAGAAGTTTGCTGCAGAGTATTTTAAATTTGATAAAATACTGCCCATGAATACAGGTGCAGAGGCTGTAGAGACTGCTTTAAAAATCTGTCGTCGTTGGGCTTATCAGGTAAAAGGAATTGAAGAAAACATGGCAGAGATTATTGTATGTAACAATAATTTTCATGGAAGAACCACGACCATCATATCATTTTCTAACGATCCAGTTGCCAAATCAAATTTTGGTCCTTATACCAAAGGCTTTATTAAAGTTGAATATGATAACCTACAAGCGCTAAAAGAAACTTTAGAGGCGAATAAGAATATTGCAGGATTTTTAGTTGAACCGATACAGGGGGAAGCTGGTGTCTTTGTACCTAGTGAAAATTATTTGAGAGACGCAAAGGCATTGTGCGAAACCCATAATGTACTTTTTATTGCAGATGAAGTTCAAACAGGAATTGCTAGGACAGGTAGGTTATTAGCTACTTGTGGGAATTGTTCTTGTGAGAAAAAAGACTGTAGTGGTACTCCAGATGTAAAACCTGATATTCTAATTTTAGGGAAAGCAATGAGTGGTGGTGCGTATCCAGTTTCTGCTGTATTAGCAAATGATCCTATCATGAATGTTATTACCCCTGGATCTCATGGATCTACTTTTGGTGGAAATCCAATTGCTGCTGCTGTAGCTATGGCTGCCTTAGAAGTTGTAAATGACGAGGAGTTGGCAGAAAATGCCTACAGATTAGGAAACATATTTAGGGCAGAACTCACAAAATATATTGATACCAGTACCATTTGTAGTTCAGTACGTGGAAAAGGATTGTTAAATGCTATAATTATCAACGATGATGAAGAAAGTGATACTGCATGGAATATCTGTATGAAACTTCGTGACAATGGTTTGTTAGCAAAACCTACCCACGGAAATATTATTCGTTTTGCGCCACCCTTAGTGATGACAGAAGCGCAACTGCACGAGTGTATTTCTATCATTATAACAACATTAAAAGAATTTGAAGTGTAGCTCCAGTATTATTTATAAAAAAGAGAGCGACTCATAAGAGGCGCTCTTTTTTTTATTGTTATGCAGTTCGCAGTTCTTCAAAATATTTTTGTAACTCAAAGACCGTCTCATCTGCAGCGAAGAAGGTAATAATAATAACAAGCAAAAAGAATAATATGTTCAGTATTACACCAATTATAGCAAGTACTTGGCCGTTTCTTACATTTTTAATTCCTGTATAGTCATCAGGGTTTTCTAAATGCAATTCTGTAGCTTTTTTTGCAAGCACAAGAGCAACGATACCTAAGGCAAGACCAACAACTCCATAACAGCAGCATAATGGTATTGATAAAATACCTAGTAAAAGAACTGTTTTTGAATTAGGTAGTGTTTGTTTCATGAATTTAGTGTTTGTTATAATCTATAAAAATACTAGAAATAGTTGACGTTTTAGAATAAGAAAGTCATTTTGTAAAAATAGCTAGTGACAATGATAACACCATTAATTATAGCAAGACCTATTTTAATTTGATAAGCGTATTTTACCTTAATAAACATAGAGAATATTGCAAACGCAGCAAAAATTAGAAGGGTGTATACTGCAGGATATATTTTAAAAGCCTCTAGAAATTCCCCTCGAAGAATAAATGCGATAGCTCTTTGAAAACCACAACCAAAACAATCGATGCCAAATAGTTTTTTATTTAGGCAGGGTATCATAAAATCTTCCAAATGGTATATTTTTTAAGTATTCATTTTATAGTACGATACAATCGATTGGTCCCTTTTTAAATAAGCTATGTTTAATTTCTTAAGATATACTCGTACATTTGTTGAACGATTTATGTTTTGATTTGAAAAAACAACAACAGATTACAAATTTATAAAACCATTATGAATCCATACAGTTTTTGAGCCTGTATCTACTAACTTTATTACAATAGCTATTTACAGGTAGGACTGACTATTATTTATATAAATTAAACAATGAAAAAGGGAGATACAGTCTTGGTGCTTGATGATAACTTGGAAGGAACGATTGTATCTTTCCTTAATGATACTGTACTGGTCGAAACAGTAGATGGTTTTGAAATAACTTATGAAAAGCATGAACTTGTTGTTTTAGAAAATCCAATTTCTTCTCATGAATTTTCGGTATCTAATATTTCAGAAGTTTTAAAAAACAAAGAGGTTGTTGGAAATAAGAACACAAAACGTCAAAAGCCCCGAGAACGCGTCCAACCAGCGATGGAAGTGGACCTACATATTCATCAACTAGTTCCTTCTCAAAGAGGGCTTAGTAATTATGACATGCTTGAGATACAGATAGATACTGCTAAAAGGCAATTAAATTTTGCGATGCAAAAAGGCATACAGCGCGTTGTCTTTATTCATGGCATTGGTGCAGGAGTGTTGCGACAAGAGTTAGAGTATTTATTTAGAGGGTATGATGCTATTACTTTTGAAGATGCAAATTTTCAGAAATATGGTCGTGGAGCCACCGAGATATACATCCACCAAAGTAAATTGTAGTATTTAAAAATCTGGAGTTTCTATAATAGTTTCATTCCGTACTGCTTCAATAGCACCAAGAGTAAAGGTTTCAATAATAATTTCCTCTTCTGCACTAATAAGTACTAGATTGTCTATAATTATAGTGCCGTTACTTGTTCTATTATAGGTATGCGCTCTATACGCATTAATAGCTACCATATCTGTC
>JBLHII010000163.1:0-4057 GCA_047616265.1 Minisyncoccia bacterium | reverse complement strand
AAATCCCGTTTTGTCTGAAGAACAGATAAAGGAAACAGTAAAGAAATTTGAAGATATTCTTATTTCTAAAGGTGCTAAGATGATATCAAGAGAGAATTGGGGGCTAAAAAAATTAGCCTATGCCATTCAAAACAAAAAAAGTGGTTTTTATCACTTGTTAGAATATACCGTAACAGGTGAGGCTATCAACGAATTAGAATTAGCTTTCAGAAGAGATGAGCGTGTAATGCGTTATCTTACTGTAGCTCTAGACAAGCATGCAATTGCTTGGGCAGAGAGAAGAAGAAAGCGTGATAACATTAAAACACTATAAGCAATGGCATCTATACAAGAACAAGCAAAAGGAAAGAAAGATGGAGAAATCAGATATTTAACTCCATTAAATATAGAAACGTCAAAAGCTAAAAAGTACTGTCGTTTTAAGAAGTCTGGTATTAAGTATATCGATTATAAGGATCCAGATTTTTTATTAAAATTTGTAAACGAGCAAGGTAAATTGTTACCTAGAAGACTTACAGGAACTTCTTTGAAGTACCAACGTAAAGTGGCTGTTGCAGTAAAAAGAGGACGTCATTTGGCACTTATGCCTTATGTTGCCGATTTATTAAAATAAAAACAAGATAGGATTATGGAACTTATATTAAAAAAAGACGTTGAGAATCTTGGTTTTACAGATGATCTAGTAAATGTAAAAAATGGGTACGGAAGAAATTTCTTGATTCCAAATGGTCACGCTGTATTGGCAACACCTTCTCAGAAGAAAATGTTAGCAGAAACATTAAAACAACGCGCTCACAAAGAGCAAAAGGTTATTGATGCTGCAAAAACAGAAGCGAATAAGCTTTCAGCTTTAGTAGATTTCAAAATTGTAGCTAAAACGGGCGAAGGAGATAAACTATTTGGATCTGTTTCAAATGCAGACCTTTCAGAAGCATTTGCTAAAGAAGGAATTCAATTAGAAAAGAAGTTTATCACTATTGCAGGTGGAATCATCAAGCGTACTGGCCAATATGAGGCTAGCGTTCGTTTCCACAGAGGTGTTATTTCTACATTCATTTTTGACGTAGTAGCTGAAGCAAGCAAGTAAAATTAGTATTACAACAACATAAAACCTCTCTCAGCAATGTGGGAGGTTTTTTTATGAAATTAAAGTATCCAATGAAATACGCAAGACTTACTAAAGAACAACTCGATAGTTTACAGCAGGAGTTCATTCATTTTTTAGCAACTCAGTCTATTACAGGGGATGAGTGGCAAACGATTAAAGAAAAACAACCTGAGGTTGCCGAACAGGAACTTGATGTGTTTAGTGATTTGGTTTGGGAAGGTGCGCTAGGTCAAGCTAAATTTCTGGAGAATGTAGCTCCTAAGCTTTTATTTTTGTTTAAACTAGGTGCAGACCAGATGTCATTAATCTCTGTAAAAGTGTTACAAGAAGGCATCGATATTTCTACTCAAGAAGGTTACACTTGGCTTCAAAAAAACTATGCCTCAGATGATGTGGAGTTTTATACAGCCACCAAGGCCTATACCGAAGATAAGAACCTAGATGTTTTCACACTAATACAACAAGGGGCTATAATTACTAAAGGAACCCTTTATGAATTCTTCGAGGGAATCTTAAATAGCTAATTTTTTGGTATTTAATACCTTTACTCGTAACGCAAGCTTTCGATAGGATCAAGTCTTGCCGCTTTTAAAGCTGGATACGCTCCTGCTAATATTGCTACCAAAAATGTAATAATAGTGGCCCAAACCATTGCTGCGACAGGAAGTGTGAAATCAAAATCAAAGGCATAGGCAAATCCAAGGCCTGTAAGAATCCCTAATAGTATTCCTAGAACAGATCCAAACTGTCCTATAACAATTGTTTCAATTAAAAATTGAGTCGATATTGTTCCGTTCTTAGCACCTAAAGCTTTACGTACGCCAATCTCTCTAGTTCTTTCTGAAACAGATACTAACATTATATTCATAAGTGCAATCGAGGACCCTAAAATGGTAATGATACTAATAATCCAAGCAGCTGTTTCGAGGACGCCACTAATATCAGAAGCACGGGCTAACAAATCATCACTACGTAGGATACCAAAATCTTTTTTCTCTAAAGGACTTAAGCCTCTAATGTTTCTGAATGTAACCAAGGCCTCATCTTGAGCACCTTGCATCATGGCTTTGTCATCTACCTTTATGCTAATGGTATAATTAATATTTGGCTGTGTAAATAACCCACGAGCTACTTGTATAGGAAGTAATACTTTTAAATCTTGATTGTTCCCAAACGTAGCACCTTTAGATTCTAACACCCCGATAATTTTAAACTTCACTCCACGTATGCTAATTGTTTTGTTTAAAGGATCTTCATTTTCAAATAAGCTTTTTAAAAAATCTGCTCCAATCAGGCATACTTTCGTGTTGTTTTGAATGTCAAATACAGTGAAATTCCTTCCTTGATCAATGCTAGTGCCAGTATTGTCTAGGTAATTTTCATTCACACCATAAACTTGAACTTCAGGGTCTGTTTTTTTGCTATCATAACGTACTTCAGCACTTCTAGTGCCGGCAAAAGATACAGATGTACTGGTATATGGGTAGTCATAGGTATCTATAAACCTGCGCACATCGCCATACCGAATTATAGGGTTAATTTTTTCACGTTCACCACGACCCCCTCGATTTACTGAAAACTCATATCGCTGTATGTTAAAAGTGTTACTCCCCATAGAGGCAAAGTTGCCCGCAATATTAGTTTCTAGCGCTTTTACAGCACTCAAAATACCCACAAGAGACCAAATGCCAATCCCCATGATAACGATGGTTAATATGGTTCTAAGCAATTGTGTTTTTATAGAGTCTAGTGCAATGCGCACATTTTCTCGAAACAGTGAAAACATAAAATAGTAATTTATTGTTAGACGAATGTCTTTTCGTAAAGTTACAGATTTGTGGTATATTAACTTCGTATTTATGGTTGTGCTTCTGAAATGTTAACACTTACCATAAATTTACCAATACAAAACTAGTAGATGACAGCACTAATTAGGATATTTGTATTTTAAAATTATTTCCAATGAAACCATCTATACCGAAAGGAACACGTGATTTTTCCCCTAGCGAAGTAGCAAAACGGAACTATATTATGGATACCATAAAGCGTCATTTTAATACGTTTGGTTTTCAACCTATAGAAACACCTAGTTTTGAAAAGAGTGAAACCTTAATGGGTAAGTATGGTGAAGAAGGGGATCGCTTAATTTTCAAAATACTAAACAGCGGTGACTACTTAAAAAAAGCGAGCGGTTCTTTTTTGACAAATAAAGACAGTCAAAAACTAACCAGTCAAATTAGCGAAAAAGCACTTCGGTATGATTTAACGGTTCCATTTGCAAGATACGTAGTACAGCACCAAAACGATATAACCTTTCCTTTTAAGAGATACCAGATACAGCCCGTTTGGCGCGCAGATAGGCCTCAAAGAGGGCGTTTTCGAGAATTCTATCAATGTGACGCAGATGTAATTGGAAGTGCCTCATTGTGGCAAGAAGTAGAACTAGTGCAATTGTATGATGCCGTCTTTACTGACTTACAGCTAAAGGGCGCCATTATTAAAATGAACAATCGTAAAATATTAAGTGGCATTGCTGAAGTGATAGGAGCTGAAGATAAGCTTATAGACTTTACGGTAGCACTAGATAAACTTGACAAAATAGGTGAGCAGGGTGTTAAAAAAGAAATGCATGAGAAAGGGATTACCCAAGACGCCATCACCAAAATACAGCCTCTATTTGGTATGCAAGGGTCTGCTAATGAACAATTAGAAAGCTTAAAGGGTATGTTGTCTGGTTCAGAGATTGGAATGCAGGGTATAGAAGAATTAGATTTTATTGTTGCAAACGTTTCAAAGGTATCACTACAATCAGCTACTTTGGCCATTGATGTTACTTTAGCGAGAGGTTTAAATTATTATACAGGAGCTATTTTTGAGGTCAGTGCACCTCAAGGAGTTGCTATGGGAAGTATTGGCGGTGGTGGACGCTATGATGATCTTACAGGTATA
>JBLHII010000162.1:0-4081 GCA_047616265.1 Minisyncoccia bacterium | reverse complement strand
TCGATACATGACCTCTGTAAGCCCTAGGGCTAGTGCAATAGAAATACCCCCTCGCAAACCTCCCCAAGTCATGATAAGATTGGTTTTGGGCACGAAGTCTAGCTTTTTTTGAAAAAAAGCGATAGGTAACAAAAGAGAAGTATATCTGCACGCTAAGATAATTGGAATGGCCAAAACACCAGCCAACATATAATTTCCATTAAATGTAAGCACTAACATTTCCATACCTATTAACACAAATAAGATGGTGTTCAATAAAATATCTATGAGTTCCCAAAATTTATCCACATAGGTTTCTGTAGTTTTTGACATTGCAGATTCTCGAACAGTATCATTACCAACCAATAAACCAACAGTGACCATTGCCAATGGGGCAGATACATGTAATTGTTGCGCAATAGCGGTACCTAACATAACAGCGGCTAGTGTGATAATGACTTCAATATCATAGTCATCTATTGACTTTAACATTTTATACGTAATCCAACCTAACAAAAGACCCAAGGCAATACCCCCTAAAACTTCTTGCGAAAATAAAACAAGAACATCCACGAGGCTTATAGAACCCGTATCACCTAACTGTGCAATTTGAAAAATAGTTAAAAAAATAACAACCCCAACACCGTCATTAAACAAGGACTCTCCAACAATTTTAGTTTCTAGTTTTTTGGGTACTTTTGCTTTTTTGAGAATACCTAAAACAGCAATAGGATCTGTTGGAGATATTAAAGCTCCAAATAACAAACAATAAATGAAAGGCACGTCAATCCCTATAAATGGAAGTATAAAACACATAGTTCCACCCACTAAAAAAGTAGAGAGCAATACGCCAACTGTTGAAAATACAAGTACCGGCCAGCGTTGTATTTTAAGTTGATCAAAATTTGTATGCAGCGCTCCTGCAAAAAGCAAAAAACTCAACATAACATCTAGTAAAACTGTTTTAAAATCTATTTGAGTAATAATGTATTTCTCTGCATTTAATAACGAGTCATCTATATAACTCAACCCAAAAACAGCCAAAGTAAATACTATGGTAATGATCATAAGCCCAATAGTATTGGGCAGTTTTAAAAATCGAACATTAATATATCCAAAGATTGCTGCTAAAGAAACCAGCACTGTGACAATAAGAAAGTAATCCATGCAAATAGTGTTATTTTTACAATTGTTTTTGTTCCCATTTCCAGGCGGCAAAAAGCGCCTCTTCAAGACTGTGTTTAGCTTTCCAACCTAAAACATCATTTGCCTTGGATGTGTCTGCATAAGCTTGTACAACATCCCCTTCTCTTTTGTCGACAATTTTATAATTTATTTTTTTTTCAGTGACAGACTCAAATGCAGTGATTACCTCCAATACAGAAGATCCTTTACCAGTCCCTACATTATAAAAATCAAAATTTGTGGCTTGTTCGTTTGCAAGTAGTTTTTTTAGCGCTACCACATGTGCTTCAGCCAAATCTACTACATGAATATAATCTCTAATAGCGGTACCGTCTGGCGTTGGATAATCATTTCCAAACACAGATAATTGAGTGCGTTGTCCTGTTGCTGTCTGTGTAATGTATGGAACTAAGTTTTGAGGGACTCCTATTGGCAACTCACCTATAAGGGATGATTCGTGAGCCCCTATAGGATTAAAATAACGCAAGGCAGTTGCAAGAATATTTGGGTTAACCTTGCACGTATCTTCAATAATTTGTTCTCCAATTTGCTTCGTGTTCCCGTAAGGAGATTCTGCTTTTTTTACTGGAGCATTTTCTGTAATTGGCATCTCATCTGCTTGTCCATATACTGTACATGAAGAGCTAAAAATAAAACATGCTTGCTCTTTTTTCTGTAACTCTTGTAGAATGTAAACTAAGGTTCCAATATTATTTTCATAATATAATAATGGGTTTTCTACACTCTCTCCAACCGCCTTAGAAGCAGCAAAATGTATGACTCCTTGCACATCACCATGTTTCTTAAAAAAAGCAGAAACTGCAGACTTCTCTCTAAGGTCTAATTGCTCAAATTGAGGAGCAATTCCTGTAATAGCAATAATACCATCCAAAACTTTAATATCTGAATTAGACAAATTGTCAATAATCACTACATCAAAACCCTGTTCTTGTAATCTCACAACCACATGAGAACCAATAAAACCTAAGCCACCCGTTACTAATATTTTCATCCTACATATTTAAAGTATTAAAGAAATTTAACAAACAAAAATACTGATATTTACAAATAGAACAACCTATAAATACAACTTCATTGTCTCAAAAAGAAGATCAATATCTTCTTTGCTATTATAAAAGTGAAAACTAGCTCGCAACCCTCCTCCACGAGGAGAACAAATAATAGTCTGTGACTGCAAGTCTTTAAAAAGTTTCATATCACCCTTAAAATTAAATATCGAAGAATGTACCTTCCTGTTTTTGGTGGCATCATCGAGCAAATCAAACTCAACAAAACATTCTTTTGCGTAAGAACTAAGGGATTTTATTTTATTTGAAATAGCGTCAATTCCATAACGCTCTGCCTGCAATATAGCTTGGTGTAAAGATCCAAAATTAAAGCTGTCTTGATGACCAGGCTCAAAATACTTAACAAAAGCGGTGTCTATAGCCTTACTGTCAAAAGTAGCCGCAGAGTTAAAACCAATAGTTGCGGGGAAAATTCTTTCCTGCGCTTGCTGTTTGATCATCATAACACCATTTCCAAAACCAGCTAACAGCCATTTATAGCAACTGGCGCCTAACACATCAATTGGATTATCTTTAAAACTGAAATATTCTGTGCCAAGATATTGAGTGCCATCTGCCATAAATAGTACCTGCGGGTATTTAAATTTTAATTCTTTTAAAAAAGAGAGGTCTATTTTTATGCCTGTAAGCCATTGTACAATACTAAAGACAAAAATATCGGGACAATGAGTTTTAAAAGCTTGAAGTATCGCGTCTTCTAATGTTTCAGTAATTGATACGTAACAAACCTCAAAATCGCGTGTTTCAATAGGCCATAGCAAAGAAGGATAATCATTTTCTAACAACAACACCTTCTGACCCCTAGGCAATCCCTCTAAAATAGTGTTAAACCCTAGCGAAAAATTGGGCACTAAGGCAACCTCATCAATACATGCGTCAAAAAATCGAGCCACACTAGCTCGAGTATCTTCTAGTATTTGTTTGCGTATATTGAAATCAGCACCTTCATTAATTAAGTCTATCTCGTGTTGCTTTCTCCAATTAAAAAGAGATCTAGACAATAAGCCTGAACTAGCCGTGTTAAGATAGGTTTGGTTTTGAATTGCAGGAAATTCATGTTTTAAATCTTGCATAAAGAGATAGGTTAGGTTTTCAAATTTAGGTATTTTTACAATATACCATATTATTGATACGATACCCTACCCTGTTATGTTTTCAAAAAATAAAAACAAACAAATATTAAACACAGAAACTAGGGAACAATATGACTATGCCCGTAAGAGAATCAACCAAAAGAAAGGGTTGATACGCCATTTCGTTTTGTTTTTAGCGACTAGTATTCTCTTTATTATTTTAGACGAGGTTTTAAAAATAGGGCATCAAGTTTTGATGAAAGACTGGTATGTTTGGGCCATTATTTTCTGGACTTTCATACTGTTAATACACCTTTTAAATGTATTTATTATAAACACATTCATGGGAGAAGAATGGGAGGACCAGCAACTTGATAAATTAAAAGCGCTCCAAGAAGATCGTATTTCCGAACTTAGAAAACAAGCTACTCAAGAGATCATTACTAAAGAAGCAAGCATCAAAAAATACCCCGATGCTGTTACACAAATAAAAAACGAAACAAATCACACTATTTTACCTCCAGAAAATCTATGATTACAATAATAGCTGCCGCTGGGCAACATAATGAACTTGGCAAAGACAATGATTTAATTTGGCATCTGCCAGATGATTTTAAACGCTTTAAGACATTAACAACAGGACACTATATCATTATGGGCCGAAAGACTTTTGAGTCTTTTCCAAAACCCTTACCTAATAGAACCCACTTGGTTATTACTCGAGACAAAGCCTACACACCAAAGGTTCCCAAAGGC
>JBLHII010000161.1:0-4105 GCA_047616265.1 Minisyncoccia bacterium | reverse complement strand
TCAAACAGTATAGACGAAACAAAAACTGGTAAAGATTTATACGCTTATCAAAAAGGTGCAATAAATAAGATCTTCACAGCATTTGATGACGCCCCTGAGGATTATCATCTTTTATATCAACTACCAACGGGTGGTGGAAAGACGGTGATATTTTCTGAGATTGTAAGGCAATACCTAAAAAATCATAACAAGCGTGTGTTGATTATGACACACCGTATTGAACTGTTAACACAGACCTCAAAAATGCTTACTGAGTTTGGGGTGATTAATAAAGTGGTAAATAGCACGGCAAACCTTGATGATCAAGATCAATATAGTTGTTTTGTTGCGATGGTAGAGACACTCAATAATAGGTTACAAGATGAAAAGTTTGATATTAGTAATATTGGGCTTGTAATTATTGATGAGGCGCATTACAATTCTTTTACAAAGTTATTTGGATATTTTGACAAATCGTTTATTCTTGGTGTAACGGCAACTCCGTTGAGTTCAAACATCAAGTTACCTATGAATGATAATTACAATGAGCTTATTGTTGGAGAGACTATTGAGGCTTTGATAGAAAATGAATTTTTATCAAGTGCTAATACATTTAGTTATAACGTAGGGCTTACTTCTTTAGAAATAGGAGCAAATGGTGATTATACAGTTAAATCTTCTGAAGACTTGTACACCACGAATGACATGCTTAGTAAACTAATGCATGCCTATGAGGAGCACTCTAAAGGGAAGAAGACATTAATATTTAATAATGGTATCAATACCTCTTTACATGTCTATGATGCTTTTAGTTATGCAGGGTACCCTGTCATGCATTTAGATAATACTGCTACAAAAAAACAACGACAAGAAATACTAAAGTGGTTTCATAAAACGCCAGATGCTATTTTAACATCGGTAAGTATATTAACCACAGGTTTTGATGAACCAACAGTAGAGTCTATTATTTTAAATAGAGCAACAAAGTCTTTGACACTCTACTACCAGATGATTGGTCGTGGATCTCGTATTTTGAAAAACAAAACCACGTTTGATGTTATTGACTTAGGGAACAATTTTCATCGTTTTGGACCTTGGGGAGCAGACCTAGATTGGCAACGTATTTTTAGATCTCCCAATTACTATTTGGATAATTTAATGGATGATGAAGAGCTGGAAAGCTACTTTATTTATGAAATGCCAGAGGAATTAAGGGAAGAATTTTCAGCGTCTGAACACGTAACCTTTGATATTAAAAAGGCATATACAGATTCTGTTAAAGCAGGACATTCATCTAAGGTTATTCTAGAACGTTCCATTGAGCAACACGCTTTAATTTGTTCACAAAATAGTGAAGATATTTATGATGCTTTAGACCTCGCAAAGAAATTGGGAGACGATATAGATTTTAGAATTGAGCGCTATTCTAAATGTATTAGTAAGAGTACCCACAATTTTATTAGCTGGCTCAAAAATGATTACCGTTTAAAGCTTCGCAGCCATTTAAGAGAAAACTTTGATGTTATCTACGAAAGAATTCATGGCCATCCACCAATTGAAGAAGAGTGATATTACGCCTCTTTTCGGGGATGAAATTTTGCAATAGTTTCTTGTAAAAAGGAAGTTTCAATATGTGTGTAAATTTCAGTAGTGGTGATGCTCTCATGGCCCAGCATTTGCTGTATTGCTCTTAAACTTGCTCCATTCTCTAGTAAGTGAGTAGCAAAAGAATGTCTAAAGGTGTGTGGGCTAATTGTTTTATTAATTCCTACTTTTTCCACCAGTTGTTTAATGATGGTAAATATCATTGCGCGTGTGAGCTCGTTTCCTCTTCTATTTAAAAACAAGGTATCTTGTGCTTGAGGTGCTATTTTTTGATGAACACGCACCTGTTTGTGATACAACGCTATGTATTTTATAGTAGTGTCTCCAATAGGAACAAAACGTTGTTTACCTCCTTTTCCATTGATTTTTATAAATCCTTCTTTAAAAAATAAATCTGAAATTTTAAGGGTAGTTAATTCACTTACTCTTAGCCCGCACCCATACAGCGTTTCAAGTATGGCTCTATTGCGCTCTCCTTGTGGGCTACTTAAATCGATGGCTTTGATGAGTTGGTCTATTTCTTCAATAGCTAGCGTGTCTGGAAGTTTTCTTCCAATCTTAGGGCTTTCAATAAGCGCCAGGGGGTTGGTAGTTCTGTACTCCTCAAAGATGAGGTACTTAAAAAATCCCTTAAGGCCAGAAATAATTCTGCTTTGAGTTCTTGGATTTACATTTTTTGCTATGGTATAAATAAATTGTTGTACAACATCGGCAGAGATAGAGATAGGTGTTTCATGTATTTTTGAAGTATCTAACCAGTGTATTAATTTTTTTATATCTAGCGCGTAATTAGTTATTGAATTTACAGAAAGCCCTCGCTCTATTCGCAAATAGTTTTGGTAGTCTTTTAATGCTAGTTGCCATTTCATATTGCGATGCTACTAAATTTTTATGTATAAACAAATTAAAGATACTAATAACAAATGTGTTAACGCCTATATAAGTATATTTGGAATGTAACATTAAAAATATCTCAATTGAAAAAATTAGCAGTAGTGGTAGTTGTTTTATTTATAAGCGCTACCGGATTATCACAGGAGTTTGACCTTGGTATTAAAGTGGGATCTAATTTTGCAACCATAAGCGATGCAGAAAATGGTCCCTCAAGTAAAACAGGCATTCAAGCGGGTGTTTTTGCTGGAATGAAGCTTAGTGAAAAAGCAGCAATCCAGGTAGATCTTTTATACTCTCAACAAGGTGCAGAATTTAACGTAGGAGAATTTGATCTAACGTATGTAAACATCCCCGTTGTTTTAAAGTTCTATGTGTTTAGAAAATTCAATATTCAAGTAGGACCACAATTTGGGGTTTTGGTAGATGATACTATTAAAGATTTGCCTTCTGAAATCTTTGAAGCCGAAAGTTCTGATATTTCAGGAATTGTTGGTTTTGGCTATGATTTACCGCTAGGGTTGCGCGTTGATGGAAGATATAACTTTGGATTTACAGATGTTTTCAAAGATTTCGGCGGTAGAAATTCAGTACTCACTTTGGCTGTTGGTTTTTCTTTCCTCTAAATTTAAATAAATCAACAGGAATGTGTATTCGTTTTGAACGAAAGTGTATTTTTGTTGCATAATTATAACTTCGGATCGCATGAAAAAAGTACTTTTAATACTTTGTTTACTAGCAGGGTTTTCAATCACTCAAGCTCAAGACCAATACAGTGAAGCCCCAGGCTTAAAAGCAGGGTTTGGTGTAAACTATGTTTCAGAAATTGCTTCTGTTGGCGGTAGCTTAGATTTAATTTATGAAATTGATCAAAAGTGGAGTATTGGAAATACAAACATGTTTACTGTAAGTAAATTACCAAACAAAGATCGTTTAAAGTGGCTAGCTATTGATTTAAATGCTCGCTACAAAGTCTTTAAAGAACTCTACCTTCTTGCTGGAGGTCAATTTTTAGCTGAAACACTTATAGAAAAAACACTTATTGGTGGTTTTATTTCTGGAGAGCAAGTATTATATAATTCGAAATTTGGCGGAAATATTGGAGCAGGATATACCTATCATTTAATAAGCAACGTTAATATATTTGCAGAAATAAAATACACCTTCTTAAGTTCTGAGTCTACACCTGTTATGAGTTCTAGCTATATGCAAGCTAGGATAGGTATGGTATTTGATCTTTAGTACACACGTAACACATTACTTAAAAACGAAAGAAGTGAATTTCTTTCGTTTTTTTATTTTCTATATTTGACCTATGAAACTAATAATAATTAATGGCCCAAATTTAAATTTGCTCGGAAAGCGTGAAACGCTTATTTATGGCACCGCTTCTTTTGATTCTTTTTTTGAAGCCTTACAAGGTCAATATGCTGATATTGAACTATCATATTTTCAATCTAATATCGAAGGAGAACTTATTAATATTCTTCAAGAAGTAGGGTTTACCTATGATGGCATTATTTTAAATGCCGGCGCGTACACCCATACTTCAATAGGTATTGGCGATACGGTAAAGGCAATAACGAGCCCCGTTGTAGAAGTGCATATTTCTAATACTTTTTCTAGAGAG
>JBLHII010000160.1:0-4106 GCA_047616265.1 Minisyncoccia bacterium | reverse complement strand
CTAGGAACTATTCTCTTGCATGAAAAGACGGAAGAACTAGACGCAATTCTTATTAGAGCCAGCAAACCTACGATAGATAAAAGAGCAGACCGACTGGTTTTTAATGTAGAAAACACTGTTTTAAGTATAGGAAACACTCAAAATCTATTGAAAAAGACTCCTGGAGTTTTTGAAATGGAAGGAACTTATATGGTTCAAAATTCACCCGCAGTGATTTACATCAATAACAAGAGAGTGTACTTAACAAGTGATGAGTTGAGCGCTTTGCTGCGCGGTTATAGTGCCGATAATATTAAGAGTGTTGAAGTGATAACAAATCCACCGGCGAGCTATGATGCCGAAGGTGTGGCAGTAATCAACATCAATACTTCCAAAGGGATTTCTCTAGGCTATAAAGGAAATGTAAGCGGGCAATGGACGCAAGGCACTTTTGCTAAATATCAATTAGGTTCCTCGCATTTTTATAAAAACAACTGGCTCCATGTGTATTCAAGTTACAATTATAATCCTAGAAGAGATCTCAAATTAGACGATGCACGAATAGGTTTCTTTAATCCAGACGGCTCCCGATCAGAGCGCTGGTTCACAAAGTTAGAAAAAGTAGATCGGAGTGCAGCGCACAACTTTAATACTATTGTTGATATGACCGTAAATGAAAGAAATTCTTTGAGCTTCTCTGGTAATTTCAGTACCAATCAAAATAACGACGTAACCTATCAAAACGAAACGCTTGTTCTTCAAGAAGGGGCAACAATGTTTACTGGTTTTAATGCCAATTCACAATTTGAAAATAACCGTACCAATGGTTTTGCAAATGCACAATGGCAACATGTTCTTAATGAAGAAGGTGCTTCCCTATCGCTTCAAGGAAATTATATATTCACTGATAGTGATCAACTTCAAAACTTAAGCACAAGGTTTTTTGATGCCGATCAAACCACCACGGGAACAAACAGTTTTTTAACAGATACTTTTCAGGAGATTGACATTTACACGGCAAAGTTGGATTTTATCACCACCATAGGAAGTTATGATTTTAGCAGTGGTTTAAAATTCTCTAATGTATCTTCTACCAGTTCGCAAAATTTCTTTGACACAAATAGCGGTTCTACCCTAAATCCATCATTATCTGATCTTTTTCTTTATGAAGAAAATATTTTTGCAGCCTATGCTCAAATAGACCGCAGTTGGGAGAAATGGTCACTCGCAGCTGGTTTACGTTTGGAACAGACCGATGTGGAAGGAGATTCTCAGTCTTTAGGACAAGTAAACACTCAGGAATACCTAGAATTATTCCCTAATCTGGCCCTGACCCACCAATTGAATGAAAATAATTCTTACACTTTAAGTTACAAAAGAACCATAGACCGTCCACGGTATACAGATTTAAATCCATTCAAGACCTTTCTAAATGATTTCAATTTTAATACAGGAAACCCTAATTTACAACCCTCTTTTAATAATAAATTTACATTGAGCTGGAACCATCAAAACACTTGGTTTATAGACACCTATTTTCTGTATACAAAAGATTTATTAAGCGATGTGCCTTTTCAAAATAACACGAATAACACGCTCAACATTCAAAGTATCAATCTAAATTATGAACTTCAATATAGTATCGACCTAGCAACTTATCAATATATAAATAAAAGCTGGTACACAGGGGTAAGTGCTAGTTTATTCTACATGGAAAATGAAACCAAAGCCATCCAGTCTGGAAATGTGGATGTGGTGAGTTCTACCACTGGCTTTTATTTGAACTCTTTTAATAGATTCAATATGTCAGAAGATAGAACATTATCCATGGATGTAGATGTGAGTTACTTATCCAGTATTCTTTTTGGAACTTACGAATGGGGCGGTTCTTTTGTCACTAATGTAAGTTTTAATAAAAGCATCTGGAAAAGAAGAGCACAATTAACTCTGGCTTTTAATGACATCTTTAGCACTCAAAATCAACGAATGGATACTCGTTATCTAAATCAAGATAATAATTATCTGGCCTTACCAGAAACAAGAACAGTAACTTTAGGTTTTACATATAACTTCGGTAACTTCAGACTAGAAAATAATGAAATTACTACGCCTGAAGAAGAAGAACGTATCTCTAAAAAAGAGCGCGGTCTTTAATAAAAGAGAATAGACCATTTGCTTAGGTATGCTCAAAACAGGTAGCTGTAAAATTATAGAATCAAAACTTATGCTGGTATAAAGCTTGAAATCTCAAGAGAGAGATAATCGATAGGCCCTAGATGTAGCAAATTAAAAAACTGGCAGACGGAATATAAAGCTATTGTCAAATACAAAAAACCATTCCGTATGGAATTTGGGCTGGACCAACTCTTCTATTTGCTCCTTCCTATTCTTTATAATTTTTCTTTGAATTGAGCAGACTTGTTATTGCAAAATCTGTGCGTAATAGGATGTTGCATTTGGACAAAAAGAACAAAATTAAGCAGCAAGTTTCAATGCAATTGGAGCAGCTCTATTAACAGCACTATCGATTTCATTAATTGTGTCAAGAACAGCATAAAAACATATTTCTTAAAGGCAAGGGTTTGTTTGCATGAAACGATCCATAATCAAAACTAAAAGCCTTTTCCTTTTAAAATATTGCAAAACAGGTTGACTACGAGCGTAGCGAGCAAATGGGCTTTGCAGCTGGGAGAAGGTTTCCAAATTTGTTTCCATTGTCCATCCACTTCTGAAACATCAGTTTTGCCACTTAAGGAAGTGAAAATAAAACTATAAATCTTCTCCCCCTATTTATAAAGCTTAGTAAAAAAGTTCCGGTAAGTTTCACTTGGTAGAAGCGAAAATGAAAAAGTGGTACGGTCTTAGAACTGAAGATAAAGCATATTAGTATACATAAGCCAATACTTTTATTTACTAAAAAATCATTTGCAAGCACAAAAAAAACCTCCAGAAATGTAAAGCTTTTTGTTACGTGAATAAGTTAGGCATGTTCTTAAAATTTGTAATTCAGGCCTACCAAGTAATAAGACTGTAGTTTATTATCAACCGTATCAAACGTAAACGGAGTGGCACCCATTGCAAGATTATTGTTTTCAAAGTTCAAGGCTTCTTGCTTATTCCCTCTAATCCCAAATTCGAATCCAACACCCATATTTTTCCATAAGGTATACCCAAATGAGTTGATCCACGTATAGTTAGAAAAATTGCTGCTGTCATAACTGTAAAACATAGAAAGATTTGTTTTAAAACTCACTTTACTTATCGTTCTTGTATAATCCGCGACAATTTTTGCCCCTAAAGAGGATTGAAAAACAGCATCATTATTTGCAAATACAAGGTTATAATTGAGCGCGTGAAAAACAACGACTAAATTATCAAAGACAGTCCATGTCCCACCTATCCCTATATCAAGATAACCTGGATCATTAAAATTACTGAGAATAGTCGTCCTATATTCTGCTAATGCAGAAATTGCTATTTTTTCATTCAATTTATATCCGTACAAAGAGGTCATATTAAATACGTCTGTTGCTTCTTGAAATCTGTTATCGTCCGTTGGATCATCTTTATCATCAAATTTTACCCAACCCAAGTTTATATTCAATGAATTTCTCCAAAAGTATTTTGATTGCCTCAGATTTGCATAAGCATTTGCCGTAAGCCCTATATTTCCTGAAGAAACATTTGCGCTCCCCTGGGAATACCAACTATCAAAACTGGACAGATTCACACCTAGGGTACCAAAAACCGCTTTTTTCCATCCGGGAAGGGCATCAATTTTTGATTGGATGGCATTTACTCTTGATTGAATTTGAGAAATGGAATCATTCTTTACCTTTTTCAAAGCCCTTAATTCTGACTCTGTTTGTGCTAGCGCATTACTTACTGTAAATAAAAGTGCTAAAAAAAGTAATGTTTTTTTCATGATTCTCATAATAACTACAAACGTACCTACAAATTAAAAAAAATATGGAAAAAAATAGAAAACCATTAAAAAAAATATGGAAGGCGTTTTAATTAGATGAAAGCCTTTGCGCGGTATATATATCTTTTAAAGTATAAATATCTTCTATAAGTAGCTGCACATCTTTTACACTCGTGCCATCATAAGAGCGACTTCTCAATCT
>JBLHII010000159.1:0-4162 GCA_047616265.1 Minisyncoccia bacterium | reverse complement strand
GCTGTTATTTATCCAACAATGATCTTGCACACCAACAGGCAATTGGCATACAAAAAAACTCTCGCCACCTTGGTCCAAATCTAGTATATAGACATCCATGTTTTTATCTTCGTTGGATAAGGTGTAGCTCACAGATGTACTCTGAGGTACTTTATGGATTGATCTACCAGCGTTTTCTATATACGGAGTTACTTTTTTTGTTTTTAAATTGGCAACAACTAAGTTTAATTGATTTGCTCCCAAAACAGAAGCTACAATACGATCATTATCATGAAAAGCGAAATAGGCTATTTCGGCAGTGGGCAATAACATTTGAGGTGCTGTTTGTGAAGGAATGCTATAGTCATACCCATATAAACGTTGCAAACCACTGGTGTCTAATCGAACGGCAGCTACTTGGTTGGATACTGGAAATTTTTGCGGAGAATATTCACCCCCGCTCGTGGGGCTGTTTATTCTTTTTTTAGATGCTGTTTTAAGATTGTAGACTTGAATTTCGGTTTGGTTGTTTTCGGTGCCGGCATACACTATTTTGGAATCACTAATAAAAGATGGCTGACTATCATACCCAGGATTGTTAGATATGTTTTTTACACTAGTAATGTTCATTACTTCTCCACTTAGGGTGAAGTCTAAGACATATATATCTAAGTTTGGCTGCGCAAGAATACTGTGGATGCTAAATAATAAAAAAATAAGAAGGGATTTCATAACATCAATTTTGAATTTCAAGATACGAAGATTGAGTGATGTTTTTGGTCACTTTTAATCTTTAGAATTTCAATTTAACAAAAACGAATTGTGCTGAAGATACTAGTGAAATACGTATTTTTGTTAGATGATATATAAACTCCTCTGTTTGGCTCTTTTAAGCCCGTTGCAATTACTTGCTCAGACATTAGATGACCTTGAGTTTGGAACAGATCAAACCTTTGAGGTTGTTACCTGGAATATTGAAAACTTCCCTAAAAATGAACCTGCAACCTTGCAATACGTACTTGCAATTGTAGAAGCATTAGATGCAGATATAATTGCGATACAAGAAGTGCAAGATTATCAAGTATTAGAAGATTTAGATACTTTTCTGGATGATTATACGGTGTATTCTCAATCAATAGATCGAGAAGGATTGGCTTTTATTTATAGACATGATGTTGTTCAAATTAATAGCGCATACGAACTGTTTACTCAAGCCCCAGAGTGGAATAACTTTCCTAGATTTCCAATGGTGATTGAGGTTACGTATGCAGATCAAGAGTTTGTTATTATAAATAATCACTATAAATGCTGTGGCAACGGCCTTTTAGACCTAGAAGATTCGTGGGATGAAGAAACACGCAGGTATACTGCAAACTTGCTTTTAAAACAATATATTGACTCCAATCTCTCTAATGCTGCTGTATTTATCGTGGGAGATTTAAATGATATTTTGACAGATCCTGACAATCACAATGTGTTTGCTCCTTTTTTGAATGATCCAATATCTTATCTTTTTGCAGATATGGATATTGCCCAGGGTAGTGTTTCAAATTGGTCATTCCCAAATTGGCCATCACATCTAGACCATATACTCATCACAGATGAGCTCTTTGAATTAAATGCGCTGCCAGGAGCCGTAACTCAAACCATAAAAATAGATATGTATCTTCAAGGCGGCTTTAATGAGTATGATCAAAATGTTTCAGACCACCGCCCAGTAGGGATTCGGTTGCCTATTTCAGAATCGCTAGGGATCAATACAAGCCTTAAAGCTAAGGTGATTGTATCTCCAAACCCAACAAATGGTATTCTTTTCTTTAAGAATCCAAATTCAACCTTAATACACAAGGTTACTATTCATAATATGTTAGGACAGTTGCTTGAAGATAAATCCATTGCTCCTCAAAGCCAATCTCACATGGATATTTCGCATCTAGCTAGTGGACTTTATATGGCAAGTTTTTGGGATGTAAGTAGGGTGCTAGAAACTGTAAAGTTTATAAAAAAATAAAAGCGTCACAGCAAACCATGACGCTTTTATTTCGCATTTATTTATCTTAAAAAGGGTATGTATTCTCTGCGCTTACCTTCTCTGCAATCATGTTACGAAGCCCAACGATATTTGGCATATTTTGGTATTTTACAAATCTTCTTAAGCCCATAAGCATCATGCGTTGTTCGTCGCCCTCGGCAAATGATATGATGGCCATTTTTGCTTTGGTCTCTATGATGTCAACCGCATTATATAAATACAATTGTGCCATAGCTACATGATAGTTTGCATTTTCTGAACCACGTTTGCTGTTTTTCTCAGCACGTAATACGGCACTTTCTGCCATATAAATTTCAATTAGGATATCACTAGCTGCCAAAAGCATTTGTTGGTGCGCTTCAAGTTCGGGTCCAAATTTCTGTACCGCAGCACCTGCAACCATTAAAAAGACTTTCTTTACTTTAGAAATCATGTCTTTTTCTTCACTTAAGGTTTCAGAAAAATCTGGTGTTTCAAAAGATGGTATCCCCATAAGATCATTTGCAACTGCTTGTGCAGGACCTAACAAATCTATATGACCTTTCATCGCTTTCTTTACCAGCATACCCACAGATAACATGCGGTTAATCTCGTTGGTTCCCTCATAAATACGAGTAATACGTGCATCACGCCATGCGGCTTCCATTGGTGTGTCTTCAGAGAAGCCCATACCTCCAAAGATTTGGATTCCTTCATCGGCGCAATTTTGAACATCTTCTGAAACGGCTACTTTTAAGATAGAACACTCAATCGCATATTCTTCTACTCCTTTTAATTCCGCTTCTTGATGTGTGTTTCCTTCAGAAATTCTTATATTAATTCTGTCTTCGATATTTTTAGAAGCTCTATAGGTAGCAGATTCTCCTACAAAAGTGTTGGTAGTAATTTCTGCAATTTTAGCTTTAATAGCACCAAATTCTGAAATAGGAGTATCAAATTGTTTACGTTCTGTAGCATATTGTGTAGCTCCACTAACAATACGTCTTTGTGAATCTAAGCAAGCAGCAGCCAACTTAATACGACCAACATTTAAAGCATTCATGGCTATTTTAAATCCTTCACCACGCCCTGCTAACATGTTTTCTATAGGTACTTTTGTGTCATTAAAGAATACTTGGCGTGTAGAAGAAGCTCTAATCCCGAGTTTGTGTTCTTCCTCACCCATGGAAATTCCGTTAGTTGCATCATTTTCTACAATAAAACCAGTAATGTTTTTATCATCTTCAATACGAGCAAAAACAATCATTACGCTACAAAACCCTGCGTTAGAAATCCACATTTTTTGTCCAGTGATATTATAATGCGTTCCATCTTCACTTAATACAGCTTTTGTTTTTCCTGAATTAGCATCGCTACCCGCACTAGGTTCTGTTAGGCAATAGGCTCCAAACCATTCACCACTTGCAAGTTTTGGAACATACTTATTTTTTTGGTCTTCTGTACCGTATAATGTAATTGGCATGGTTCCAATACCAGTGTGTGCTCCAAAAGCGGTGGAGAATGATCCTGTACCGCTAGAAATATAATCACAGGTTAATACGGTAGATACAAAGCCCATGCCCATGCCTCCAAATTTTTCTGGTACAGCAACACTTAAAAATCCTAGGTCTCCAGCCTTACGCATCACCTCTTCTGTAAGTGCAAAATCCTTTGCCTCAAAACGCGAACGGTGTACAATAATCTCGCGATCATTAAATTCCGTTACAGCTTCTTTCATCATCCGTTGTTCTTCACTAAAGTCTTCAGGAGTGAATACATCATTACAGTCTGTTTCTTTTACTAAAAATTGCCCTCCTCTAAGGATGCTTTTATTTTCTTCTGTAGCCATATTAGTTTTATTTATTAGCAATTTCCTCTGTAGAGGGTGTTTTTTATTTTAAAAATTCAAAAATTCCAGCAGCTCCTTGACCGGTTCCTACACACATAGTCACCATACCGTACTGTCCCGCCATGTCCCGCTTTCGCATTTCATCAAAAAGTTGAACCGATAGCTTAGCTCCTGTGCATCCAAGTGGATGCCCGAGAGCAATAGCACCTCCATTAACATTAATAATATCTGGATTTAAGTCTAATTTTCTTAGTACCGCTAATGATTGTGATGCAAAGGCTTCATTAAGTTCAATAAGCTTGATATCTTCTTGTTTCAACCCA
>JBLHII010000158.1:0-4201 GCA_047616265.1 Minisyncoccia bacterium | reverse complement strand
ATTTGTGTCGCCACTAGTATTGTCTTCCATGGCTTGATGCCATCCAAAATTAAGTCCACTTGAAATATTGGTTACTGCATATTGGTTTACCTCTAATTGCGTGGTAGCGTTAAATTCTAAAGGTGTAAAAGGATGTGTTACCCTACCTACTCCTGTTCCAAAGTCTTCTAAGAAAGCATCATCAGTACAATCAAAAGGCGAACATCCAGACTCTTTGGTGACAGTTACAGTATCCGTAAGTTCATTAAAAGATCCGTCTGGCAACTCTACAACCAAGGCCGCAGTGTACACTGTAGTTTGGTCTGGACATACATTAAAGACAGGGTCATTGCTAAGCACATTTCCAGCAGCATCTCTCCATTCAAAAACACTTGCATTTACAACAGGACCTCCATTAGGTACAAAACGCCAGTTTTCATTCATAACTTCCCATACACCAACGTTTCTGTCTTCAGGCACACTAAATTCTGTTAAGTCGTTACCTTGAAGCCCTGTAGCGGCTAGGCCACCATTCCATGTGTCACAAACAGGCTTATTGATTAGGTTGATATCAATTACATTTAATGACTCATACAATAAAATTTGTTGTGTTGTTAATAGCTCATTACATCCAAACTGAGGAACTTCATTAAAGTTTAGCACGAAAATTCTAAAAGGAGCTACACCAGTTACAAAATAGTTTATTCTATCTGGAGCAGCCGGAGCTACACCAGGATTAATATCATGATAAGCACCAAAAATAGTGTTTAAAGGGTAATTAGCATCGTTGGTTGGAATCATGTCTTCAGGAGCCATAGCCCAGCCATTATAAGTTCCAGCTAAAGCAGCGTTAAATGATAATTGTCCGTTCGCACCAGCTACAATAGTTGAATAAGGATTTCCGTAAAAATTAAACTCAAAAGGCAATGCAATAACACCACTCCAAACATCATCTATCGTTAGGTTTGTTGGAGTTCCACCTGTAACAGCGGGAACATCACAAAGAGGGCCTTGTATTAAATAAGCGGTTGTATCTAGATTAGGTAACGTAATGTAATCTGCAACTAGGTCTACACAAAATGTTTCACAATCAATAAAAATACTTGCTCCGGCATCTAACACATCACAACTTCCTTGTGCTTGACATTCAACTACATCACTTGTAAAATCACAATTTAAGTCTCCTGTTTCAATAGTAAATGTAACACCCGTTAGCGCTGGGTATGGTCCAAAATTTAAAACACCTGGCGCTGTTGCATTTTGCGGCGCATTTCCTTGGTCATCTGTAACGGTGATGTTGGTTGAGCTTCCTAAATCTGTAATATCTACACCAATAGTAAACTGTTGTCCAGTCTCACATTGACCGTCATTTGTAAATACAATAGTAGGGTCTGTACAGGTTAAACAGTTAATGTCATAATCAAGAGGGACAAACAAGCCGTCTGCACAACTCGCTATACCATCTGAGGTAATTTGTAACGTAATCGTGTCTCCAGTAGATTCAAAAACAAATCCAGTTAAGTCTCCTGCATTTCCATAAGGATTACCAGCATTAAGATTAGTGACTCCGTCTGAATCTAAAATAATCACTTCATCAAAGTTTAGCTCTACGGTACCCGCATTAAATGTTAACCTTAATGGAAACCCTGTATCACTTGTATAAACAAGTTGAGTAGCGTCATTTGCAGTATAACAATAGGTGTCGTTAAAAGCACCATCGGCACAGGGTACGCTGGTTTGACCATACGAAACACTAAGACATAAAAAAACCACCATAGATGCTATGATAGTGCTTAGGTTCTTTACAAATCTGTACGTACGGGTACTTTTTTGAGAGAGTAATTGAGTATTCATTTAGATTTTTTTTGGTGTTAATTTGTCAATAAATTTAAGTAAAATAAACGGGGTATGTTAGGATACGGACGTTTTTAGATGTAGCGACATTATTTTCCGATTAAAAACGCATTAAACTCTCAAAAGGGCCACAATAAATTTTGTTTGAAACATGCTCAAAGAGCGCTGCTTTTGCTCTTTGGTAAGCTAAAATGAACTACTGAATTTACTCAAAGTGTTTGATGGTCTTCTCTTCGTTATGTTGTGTTCTGAAATTTTAATTACGCCCTCTTTTTGAAGTCTAAAATAATTGCTTTTAGGCTCTAAAGGATCGAAAATAGTATCATTCTCTTTCGTACCTTTGTTTTTTTTAATACCTATGATAGAAGAAAAAGACATAGAATACGAAAAAACCATACTTATTGGTTTAATTACCCAAAAACAAGATGAAGCAAAGTCTGTAGAATACCTTGATGAACTTGAGTTTTTAGCCTACACTGCAGGTGGAGAAGTACTCAAGCGTTTTGTGCAGAAGATGGAAAAACCAAATCCTAAAACATTTATAGGAACGGGTAAGCTGGAAGAGGTGCTTACCTATGTCCAGCAACATGGAGTTGGCACTGTTATTTTTGATGATGAGCTCTCTCCAGCACAACAAAAAAATATAGAAAAAATTCTGGAGTGTAAAATCATTGATCGTACCAACTTGATTCTTGATATTTTTGCACAACGCGCCCAGACAAGTTATGCCAGAACGCAGGTAGAATTGGCCCAGTATGAATATTTACTTCCAAGACTAGCTGGAATGTGGACCCACCTTGAAAGACAACGCGGTGGTATTGGAATGCGTGGCCCTGGAGAAACAGAAATTGAGACAGACAGGCGTATTGTAAGAGATCGTATTTCATTACTGAAAAAGAAACTAAAAAAGATTGATCGTCAAATGGAGGTGCAGCGAGGCAATCGCGGTAAATTGGTGAGAGTTGCTTTGGTAGGGTATACAAATGTTGGAAAATCTACCTTGATGAATGCAATTAGTAAAAGTGATGTGTTTGCTGAAAATAAATTATTTGCTACACTGGACACGACGGTTCGTAAAGTTGTAATTGGGAATATGCCTTTTTTGTTGAGTGATACCGTTGGGTTTATACGCAAACTCCCTACACAGCTAGTAGAATCTTTTAAAAGCACATTAGACGAGGTGCGGGAAGCAGATTTGTTGTTGCATGTGGTGGACATTTCACACCCAAGTTTCGAAGATCATATTGCCAGCGTGGGGTCTATTTTGGACGAAATAAAAAGTGCAGACAAGCCAACGATTATGGTGTTTAATAAAATAGACGCGTATGCTTCAGAAACCATTGATGAGGATGATTTAGTGACTGAAAAAACAAAAGCACATTATACGCTAGAAGAGTGGAAAGGTACTTGGATGAACCAAATGAATGGCGACGCTATTTTTATTTCGGCCTTAGAGAAACAAAACTTTGAAAGTTTTAGAAAAGTAGTGTATGATAAAGTTCGTGAAATTCATATAACACGATTTCCGTATAATAACTTTTTGTACCCAGAAGCGTATGTTGAATAAATCCTGTAGGGATTGTTATTAGCTCCTATTTTAACTCTGTTCGTAGCCTTTAGTTAGGATAAAATTGAAACGGATGAAAAGACCCCAAGTTTAAAAAAACACTTTTTGAACTTGGGGTCTTTTGTTTGTGAAATAGGTTTTTAGAAACCGTAGGTTAAACCTACGCCTAATGTTTCTCTAACTTGAAATCCTTTTACGGCATTATCATCGTAAATGGATTGGAAGGTTATATTGGCAGTAATCCATTTGTTTACAGACATTAGTAAATTCATAGTATAATCAATATCTACATTTTGAGGATATTCAAGATAGTTACTGTACAAATTAAGTGTATTTTCTATCACCACATTTTTGAATAAAGTAAATTTACCATAGGCTCCTATTGCAGCACCAAATTCAAAACGGGTTGTTTCATTGGCTTTCACACCAAAATAACGGCGGTCATTAAAAGCATCAATATTTGTTTGATCTTGCCCAACATTAGTGAATATTCCATCCACGATAATTAATCGCGCTGTTGCTGGAGCGATATTTACCTTTAAGTTGTCGTTCTTTTTCCAAAGCATACCTTGCCCTACTTGAAAATAACCGGGGGATAAAAACTTCGTGCTTTTTGACCTAACGTCATTTCCGTCAGTATCTTCTCCAAAAGTATAGCCGCCGGTAAGCTGTGTTTTTGCATTCAAGAAAAAAGAATAGTACCAAAGACTTTTTTTGATTTCTTTCCCTATTAAAGAGTTAAATTCAAAACGGTCGTTTGTTTTTCTTGTAAATCTTTGATCTTTTTGATTGGCAATACCA
>JBLHII010000157.1:0-4223 GCA_047616265.1 Minisyncoccia bacterium | reverse complement strand
ACAGGGAGTCACTTCTTGGTTTTTTGACATGAAACAACCTATGTCTAGTTACTTGGTGGCATTTGCTATTGGAAACTATAGCTCAATTACTTTGTTTTCCAAGAGTGGTATTTCTTTAGAACATTATATCGATCGTCAAGACACTTTACTAATGGAACCTACATACCGTTATAGCAAAGAATTATTTGATTTTCTTGAGGCTGAAATAGGGGTAGCGTATCCTTGGCAAAACTATAAGCAAGTTCCTGTTCGTGATTTTCTATATGCTGGCATGGAGAACACGGGATGCACCTTATTTTCTCAAGCGTTTGTGGTAGACAGCATTGGGTTTATAGATAGAAACTATGTGAATGTAAATGCACATGAATTAACGCATCAATGGTTCGGTAATTTGGTTACAGAAACTTCTGGCACACACCATTGGTTGCATGAGGGCTTTGCTACCTATTATGCTTTGCTGGCAGAACGAGAATTATTTGGAGATGATTATTATTACTGGAAGTTGTTTCAGTCTGCTAATAATTTAATGACCCTTAGTGAGCAAGGAAAAGGACAGTCTTTATTAGACCCTGAGGCTTCTTCCTTGATTTTTTATGAAAAAGGAGCATGGGCATTACATATGTTGCGAGAACGTATTGGTACAGCGTCTTTTAGCGCTGCTGTAAAAAGCTACCTCATTAAACACCAGTTTAAGAACGTAAATACAGCTCATTTTATAGCCGAAATTAAAGCACATACTAAAATAGATGTTTCAACTTGGGAGAAAGATTGGTTGCAACAAACCGCTTTTAAGTCTTCACAGGCTTATAATTCCTTAATGGCATCACCTTTTATGACGTCTTATTTCGAGATCGCGTCCTTGGCGCCACAAGCCTTTGTAGATAAAAAAATATTTTTAGAGACCGCCCTAACATTCCCGAACGATTATATAGGCCAAGAAGCCGTTTATCAATTATCTAGAGAACCTTTTACTGATGTGTTTCCGTTGTATAAAATAGCCTTTACTAGCGGTAATTTATTTGTGCGTCAGGCAATAGCCCTGGCGCAAGAAGATTCCATACCAAAAGCCATGCAGCTTGATTTTGAAAGTCTATTACAAGACCCATCTTATGTGACTCAGGAAACGGCATTGCTAAAGTTATGGCGCTATTTTCCAGAAAACAGCGCGCGCTATCTAGACTTAACCAAGACAAGTATGGGGTTTCAGGATAGAAACTTAAGGCAGTTGTGGTTGGTTTTGGCTATTAATACGGATGGATATCAGGAAGATAAAAAAGATTCTTTTATTAAAGAATTAAAAGAATATACACGTGACATATATGGCTTTGAGGTTAGAGAGATAGCTTTCGACTATATTGAAACACTATCCCTTTGGGACCTTGAAACCATAGGGAGTTTGTTGCAAGCAACAACACATCATTATTGGCGTTTTAGAGATATCGCAAGGAAGCATCTAGATACAATCTTGGCACAAGAGTCTCTAAGAAGGGTGGTAGTAGAGGCTGCAAACAATGCGACCTCTGCTGCAATATCTTACCTTGAGCGTATTGGTTTTGTAATAAAACATTAGAGCAGAAAGTTTCAAGTCCTAGAAGAGTTCGTGAATTTCTTTCTTTATGTACAATAATCCTTTTTGCGAAGGGGTTATTTCGCCCATAAAATGATTTAATACCGCTTCTCTAAGTTTGTCAGCCGTTTCAACCTTTTCATTCATAGCCGTTTGTCTTATGATTTGTATGGTAGTGTTTTTAATATTTTTAGTAACATTCCAGGACTCTGCAGACAAATAGATTTGTTGCGTTAAATTGTGTACAAACTCATCTTCGATACTTCGTATAAGATCCTCTTCATATTTGTTAAGGTCATTATTTGTTGGTTTTATACGTATCAACAGGCTGTTAGGGTCTATGCGTTCAAGAAGCAGCACAATTCGTTCATAGGCTTGTAGGCGCAGAGGGAGTGTTTTTTCTTGTGCGTCCTTATGAATTAAAAACCGTCTGCGTCCTTCTTCATTATCTGTATGTGTTTTAAAAAAAAGATACGCAACGATACCCACGATAATGGCAGATAGTAAAGAGGCAAAATAGGGCAGTAGTGCTTGAGATTCCATAACAGGTGTATTTTCAATAATTAAAGGGTAAGGGCAATGTGGTTGGTTTCTATTGTTTAGCGCAATAATTGCAGGTATAATTTACATTCGCTTTTAAATAAAATGTAATCTGGTTATAGGTTACACCTAGATTTATTGATTTAAAAAATCTAAAGCTAATTGAGTTAATGATTTAGCCCCTAGTATCATTCCAGCATCGTCTATTTTAAAATCTGGAGTGTGATGTGGGTAAGGTTCTTTGTTCCCGGGTGTCATCCCCCCAAGGAAAAAGTACACGCCAGGTATTTTTTCTTGGAAATAACTAAAGTCTTCACCTCCGGTAACGGCTTTCATCCCTAATACATTGTCATCTCCAGCCACCTTTTTTAAGGTGTTAATGGCTCTTGCTGTTAGGGCAGGGTCATTGTAGGTAACAATAGTGTTATTCTGCCAATCGATCGTTGCAGTTCCTCCATACGCCTTGGCTATGTCCCCTGCCATTTCTGTCATACGCCTAATAATCATGGTCCTCATCTCTGGATTTAAAGTACGCACGGTTCCAATCATTTCAGCGCTTTCTGGAATAACATTAAAGCGAGTTCCACTAGTTATTTTTCCAACGGTAATAACAGCAGGGGCCTCAATGAGATAAGACTCTCTTGAGATAATAGTCTGAAAACCGTCAATGATTTTTGCTGAAATTAAAATAGGGTCTATTCCGCTCCAAGGAGCAGAGCCATGAGATCCCTTTCCTTGCACATTTACTACAAACCGTTCTACAGCGGCCATAATGCCTTCTGGCTTTAATGTAATTGTTCCAACAGCAGTACCGCTACTAATATGAAGTCCGTATATAGCATCTACTGTTGGGTTTTCTAAAACACCTTCTTTTATCATGAGCTTTGCACCCCCTTCTTCTCCAGGCGGTGGTCCTTCTTCTGCGGGTTGAAAAATAAATTTTATACTCCCATTTATTTTATCTTTGTGTTTGCTTAAAACCTCTGCAACCCCCATTAAAATTGCTATATGTGTGTCATGACCACAGGCATGCATTACCCCTGTTTTTGTACCTAAAAAAGTCGCTGTGACATTGCTTTTATAGCTAAGGTCATTTCGCTCTGTTACTGGAAGGCCATCAATATCTGCTCTAAGGGCAACTACCTTTCCTGGGTTATTCCCTTTAAGTAGACCAACAACACCCGTTATTGCTACACCGGTTTGCACCTCCAAGCCTAAAGCTTTTAAATGTTTTGCGATCTTCTCTGCTGTTTTGAACTCACGGTTAGAGAGCTCCGGATTTTCGTGGAAGTAATGACGCCAATCAATTATTTGCGACTCTATATTTTTTATGTCTCTTAGGATGCTTTGATCCATTTGAGCATTTGTGGTACAAACGGTAATTATTAGTAGTAAGAACGAATAGTATTTTTTCATATAGAAATAGAGTTCACAATTAAAATTAATGCTTTAAAGGTATTCAAATTTCAGAAATAAAACCGCCGGTTTCTTTGTTTATAAATTCTGAAATATGAAGGGTTACAATTCCTTCCTTTTACGTATTTTCACACTTAATGTATTGCCTTATTTTGTCACATTTCCAAAACTATTTTGGTTCTTTAAAATTTTAGAAATACCCTTGGAAGAATATTTAAAACAATTAAACGAAGCTCAGTTAGCACCAACGATTCAAAAGGATGGTGCTATGATTGTCATTGCCGGAGCTGGTTCTGGTAAAACACGTGTACTTACCTATAGAATTGCTTTTTTAATGTCTAAAGGTGTTGATCCATTTAATATTTTGGCGCTTACCTTTACCAACAAAGCTGCACGTGAAATGAAAAAGCGTATTTCTAGCATTGTTGGTCCTAGTGAAGGTAAGAACTTATGGATGGGAACCTTCCATAGTATCTTTGCTAAGATACTGCGTATGGAAGCCAGTAAACTTGGCTATCCTTCTAACTTCACTATTTATGACACACAAGATTCTCAAAGTGTCATTCGTGCAGTGATTAAAGAAATGCACCTCGACAAAGAAATCTACAAATACAAACAGGTATATTCTAGAATATCGAGTTATAAAAACAGTCTAGTTACTGTAAAGGCTTATTTCAATATTCCAGAACTTATGGAGGCA
>JBLHII010000156.1:0-4229 GCA_047616265.1 Minisyncoccia bacterium | reverse complement strand
TAATTGCTCAAAAGGTAACAAGCACTAATGCACAAGTAAATCTTGCTGGTCTTAACACCGGAGTTTACATTGCTAAAGTGAGTATTGGAAGCTCTGAAGAGTCTTTCAAGTTTGTAAAGTAATCTAAGCAATTATAAATTATAAAAAAAGAGCGCTATAAATAGCGCTCTTTTTTATTGCTTATTTGCCAACTGCCCACAGGCAGCATCAATATCCTTACCCCTACTCCTTCTTACAGTAACAGAAATTCTTGCTCTTTCTAACATAGCAATGTACATGTCAAGTGCTTTGGTGTCTGCTTGCTGAAACATCCCATCATCAATAGGGTTGTACTCTATGATATTTACTTTACAGGGCACATAACTACAAAATTTAATAAGCGCAGCTACATCTTCTTTTTGATCATTTATACCATTCCAAACAACATACTCATAGGTTATTTGCTTGGCTGTTTTTTCATACCAATACTCAAGAGATTCTTTAAGGTCAATTAGAGTGAAAGATTTTGCAAAAGGCATGATTTTCTCACGTGTTTCTTGAATAGCAGAATGTAAAGAAACCGCTAGATTAAACTTTACGTTGTCATCTGCCATTTTCTTAATCATCTTAGGAACTCCAGAGGTCGATACAACAATACGTTTTGGAGACATACCAAGACCTTCGTCACTGGTTATTTTTTCAATAGAAGCCAATACGTTTTTATAATTCATAAGGGGTTCTCCCATACCCATAAAAACAATATTAGAAAGAGGCCTGTTGTGATACAACCTACTTTCTTTATCGATCGCTACCACTTGATCATAAATTTCATCTGGGTTTAAATTTCGCATGCGCTTCAATCTAGAAGTAGCACAAAAGCTACAATCCAAACTACACCCTACTTGAGATGACACACATGCAGTTGTTCTGTTACCCGTTGGTATTAGAACTGATTCTACAACTAGGCCGTCGTGAAGCTTCACGCCGTTTTTAATAGTACCATCGTTACTTCTTTGTATGCTATCTACCTTTATATGATTGATGACGTAATGAGCCTCTAAATGATCTCTCGTCTCTTTTGAAAGGTTTGTCATTTCATCAAAGGTATGTGCTCCTTTGCTCCAAAGCCATTCATACACTTGATTGCCTCGAAATGCCTTGTCGCCTATGGTTTCAAAAAAAGATCGAAGTTCTTCTTTTGATAATGCTCGTATGTCTTTCTTGGTCTCTTTCATTGTTTGCAAAAATACTATTATTTAACGCCACAACAGCCCATAAAAAAATCGTTTCTTAGTATCTAAAGAAACGACAAGCCAATAACATTTCAAAAAAATAAAGCTACTTTTCGATACTAATTTTTTTTGTGATCTGCTGGTTGGTATTGCCGTCAATAAGATGTAAAAAATAGAGTCCGTTAGCGCAGTTTTCAACGTTTATGATAGTATCTGTATTCGACAGTGAACCACCCATTACCCGTTGCCCAGTCGCGCTATACATATTATAGATAAGGTTTGGGTACCTTGTATTGGATATCGTGATTATAGTCGCTGCTGGATTAGGATAAATCTCTAAAACACCTGTTAATGTATTGCTTGGAATTCCTAATATGTTTTGTACAGACTCTGTAGTAGTTTGTCCAGAGTCTAGAGGGTCTAACCAATCTTTAAGCCTAGTTTCTGGAGTGTCTCCAGCATCCCAAGAGACTCCAAAGCGACCATAAATATCGTACTCATTATTATTTTCTGTGCCGTTACAGGTTGATTGTCCCGCGTATAACTGCCCAATAATTCTTCCCGCATCATCAAATAAAGGAGATCCAGAAGACCCACTCTCTGTAGTTCCAAGCTCCCAACCATTGCCACTCCCAACAGAAACACCCCCAATAAGCCAAACTTCTGTTCCGTTTGCATTTTCTTTTACGGCCCCATCATCATCTCTGGAGAGCTTCATTATATCACCGTTTGGGTGGTGAATACCTACCTCAAACAATGGAGCTACATCCCTTTTATCCCAACCTGCAAAAACGATATCCCAGGAAGAGGGCACTGGATTTACCAATTCAACCAAGGCAAAGTCACTCAATGAATTATTTGCTCTTAGCACGGCACCACTTATAGTAAAGTTTGTTTGCATATCAACGCTAGGGGGAAGATCTCCGCAAACAGGACTAGGACTCATCCAGTTAAACCGAACGCTCCAGTAGGTAGGGTCACTATTTTGCAAACAATGGTTTGCTGTTAATAAAAATGGTTTTTTATCACCTGCAGTATTATTAACCATAGAGGCAGAACATAAATACCCATTTCCTAAAGAGAGTAAAGCCACCGATTTTTTAACAATATCTTTATGGGTTTCAAAGTCTTCTCCAACGAAACAGTTTACATCATAATTACAAGCACCACTATCATTGAGACCTCGGTTACGATCTAGAAACTGGTGTACCTTACCCATTCTATATCCATGAATAATACTGCCAATGTTTAAACGAGACATTTGATTGACTCCTGCTGGCTCAAAATATTCTATCCAAACAAGGTCACCTGACACAAACCAAGAACCTAATTTATTATTGGGTGTATTTTCTTGAGTACCATACACTCGAGACACATCTGTTCTGTCGCCATTAAATAATTGAAGCCGTGCTCCATCGGGGATAAAGATATCGTCAAAATTTACACTTAAATTTATAGCATCTGGCGATTTAACACCTGCTATCCAAACCCTACCTTCACCATCTGGAAGTTCAGTCCAAAAATCATGAGATGCTATATCTATTTCTAAGGCTCTAGAAATACCATACCTCCAAGGTTGATTTTTATCTAAATCATTAATAGCATCTTCTGCGACAATAGCCTCGAGATTTAGAGAACGAAGTTCTATGATTTCAGACGTTACATCTAAATCAAACTCCCAACTCACTGGCTCTTGCCCTAACAAAGGCAAGGCAGCAAAGAGCAAGACAAATATGTATGTGAATTTTTTTATCAAAATGACAAGGTACATTAACACAACTAAAATACATTATTTCAAGCACATAGCAGCATCGAAACCATACAAAAAGAAAAGCGCTAATGCATTACACACTAGCGCTTCTCAACTTTATAATACATTTCTTTAGATAATCAACATGGCGTCACCATACGAGAAGAAATTATATTTTTCTTTTATAGCCTCTTCATACGCTCTTTTGGTGAAGTCATAACCTGCAAAAGCAGAGACCATCATTAATAGGGTGGATTTAGGTGTGTGGAAGTTTGTCACCATAGCATTTGCAATGCTAAAATCATGTGGAGGAAAAACAAACTTATTTGTCCATCCTGAATATGCGTTTAGCGTGTGTTGGGAAGAAACAGAGCTTTCTAATGCCCGCATTGCTGTTGTACCTACGGCACAAATACGTCTTTTCTCTACAATAGCATTGTTAATTACATCAACAGTGCTTTGATCAATGCGCATTTCTTCACTGTCCATTTTGTGCTTAGACAAATCTTCAACCTCAACGGGACTGAAAGTGCCAAGACCTACATGAAGCGTTACCTCTGCAAAATCAACCCCTTTAATTTCTAACCGTTTTAACAAATGCTTAGAAAAATGCAATCCAGCTGTTGGAGCAGCTACAGCTCCTTCTTCTTTTGCATAAATAGTTTGGTAGCGCTCTGCATCTTCCGGCTCTACAGGTCTTTTGATATATTTTGGAAGTGGTGTTTCACCAAGCTCCGTTAATTTATTTCTAAATTCTTCATACGAACCATCAAATAAGAACCGTAGCGTTCTACCTCTCGAGGTCGTATTATCAATAACCTCTGCTACTAAGGTTTCATCCTCACCAAAATACAATTTGTTTCCAATACGTATTTTACGCGCTGGGTCTACTAACACATCCCATAAGCGAGTTTCTGAATTTAATTCACGTAATAAAAACACTTCGATTCTCGCGCCTGTTTTTTCTTTATTTCCGTACAAACGAGCTGGAAATACCTTCGTGTTATTTAAAACCAATACATCATCCTCTTCAAAATAATCGATGAAGTCTTTAAACATTTTATGCTCGATGGTTTGTTCTTTCCTATTCAACACCATTAAACGAGATTCATCTCTGTTTTCGGCGGGGTGTTCTGCTAACAGTTCTGGTGGCAGATCAAAGTGAAAATGTGATAATTTCATAGGCTGTTTTCGTTTTTAAAGTGAAAAAGCTGCAAATATACAATCTGAGGATAGGCCTTGTCAAGTAAATAGCCATTTATTATTAA
>JBLHII010000155.1:0-4267 GCA_047616265.1 Minisyncoccia bacterium | reverse complement strand
ACCAATCAATAAATTTTCACGAATGGTATCATTAAACAAGATAGAATCTTGCGTAACGAGCCCAAGTAAGTTCCGTAATGAGTTTTGAGTCATGTCTTTAATACCAACACCATCAATATGTATAACTCCTTTGTTTACATCATAAAATCGGGTTACTAGATTTGCAATGGTACTTTTACCACTACCACTTTGTCCAACCAACGCAACAGTATGTCCTTTGGGTACCTTTAGGCTAAAATCTTTCAACACATCATCGTCGTCATACTTAAAAGATATATTTTCTATGCACACGGCATCCGAAAACCCTTCTTTGATAATCGCATTTGGTTTGTCTTGAATACTAGCGGTTGTTTCTAAGATTTCTAAAACACGTTCTGCAGCAGCATTTCCTCTTTTTACACTGTAACTTGCTTTACTAATTGCTTTGGCAGGTGTTAAAATATTATAAGCAAGTCCCATATATACAATAAAGGCTTCTGCTGGAAGTGTTTTATCTACCAATACCATAGAGCCTCCATACCATAATAATATAGAGATTACAGCAATCCCTAAAAATTCACTAGTAGGTGAAGCTAGGTTTTGTCTGTTTAATAAGGTATTGGATGATTTAAAAAAGCGCATGGTAGAATCTTCAAATCTCTTAGAGAAAATTCGTTCTGCATTAAAGCCTTTAATAATTTTTAATCCTCCTAAGGTTTCTTCAAGTAAGGATAAGAAATACCCTTGCTCTTTTTGCACTTTATCACTATGACTCTTTAGTGTTTTTCCAATTTTTGAAATTAGAAACCCAGATATTGGTATGAATATAAAAACAAACAAAGTCAACTTTGGGCTGATGGCTAACATAGCGGTGATCGTGAATAAGATCATCAAAGGCTCTCTCACGATAAGCTCTAAGATAGATAAGAAAGAGTGTTGTACTTCTAATACATCATTTGTAATTCTGGCAATAGTATCTCCTTTTCTTTTTTCTGAATAATGGGAAACTGGCAGGTCTACTGTTTTTCGGTATAATTCATTACGTAAATCTTTTAATACTCCGTTTCTTAAAAATGTAATAAAATACATAGCCAAATACCCAAAGAAATTTTTCAGTAAAAAGGTAGCAATAACAAACACAATCATAATGGTAAGAGCGCTCATTTCTCCATGTGCTTCGATACGCTGGGTGATAAAAAAGTTGGAAAACTGTTCAAAATAATCTCCTATTTTTGAGATACCTTGATAGGTAGGTTTTACCAATACTTTTTCTCCATTACCAAATAAAACCTTTAGCATTGGCATGAGTGACACAAAAGCTAGGGTTCCAAAAAATGCATAAAACACATTAGAAATAATGTTCAGTACCGCATACTTCTTGTAAGGTCTTGCGTAGTCTAGTATTTTTTTAAAATAATTCATAGTGTTTATGCTAATTTTAAAACGGTACAAATAGCATGTATCCTTTGATTCAGTATTTCTGAAATATTAGGCTGTTCTTTTTCTTGAACACTAATATAGAACTTAATTTTTGGTTCTGTACCGCTAGGTCTGGCTGCTATTTTACTTCCGTTTGCCGTATAATAGATTAAAACATTACTCTTTGGAATGTCTAATTTCTTTGTAGTGTTCTTTAGTAGGTCAAATGAAGTACTATTATTGTAGTCTTCAATTAAAACAACAGGGCTGCCTGCAATTTCTTTTAAAGGGTGTATGCGGAAGTCTTTCATGATTTGCTCAATCTCTTGGGCACCCTTTTTTCCTTTTTTAACCAATGATACAAGGTGTTCTTTATAGTATCCAACTTCTTTGTAAATCGTGTCTAAATACTCAAATAGCGTATGTCCTTCAGCTTTTTGTTGAGCGGCAACCTCACAGGCTAATAAGCTTGCAGTTACAGCATCTTTGTCTCTTACGAAGTCTCCAACCATAAATCCAAAACTTTCTTCGCCGCCACCAATAAATTCAAGCGCTGGAAAATCTTTAACCATCTTGGCGATCCATTTAAAACCTGTAAGACCCTCTTTGTATGCTACATCAAATCTAGCAGCAATCTTAGCTATCATAGGGGTAGAAACAATAGTAGAAGCTACAAATTGTTTTCCAGTAATTTTACCTGCCTTTTTCCATTGTTCTAACAGAAAGTAGGTCTTAATAACCATGGCTTGATTTCCGTTAATGATTTCCATGGTTCCTTGTGCGTTTCGCACTGCAATCCCTAATCTGTCACCATCTGGATCTGTACCAATTACTATATCTGCATCTGTTTGTTCTGCAATCTCAATAGCCATTTTTAGCGCTTCAGGTTCTTCAGGGTTTGGAGATGTAACCGTTGGAAAATTTCCATCAGGTTTTGCCTGTGCCGCAACGATATGTACATTTGTATATCCAGCTGCTTCCAGAACACGGGGTATCATAGTAATTGAGGTGCCATGCAATGCTGTAAACACAATTTTTAAGTTTTCTTTTGCTGTTGTTGGGGTGTTATAACTCCCGTTTTTAACAGAAGTTATCGCAAAGGCATCGTCAACCACTTGGTCTATCTTTGTGATGAGTTCATTGTTTGCTTCAAATAAGATATCATGATATGCCAAGCTATTTATTTCACAGATAATAGCGGCATCTTCTGGCGGAACCAATTGACCACCGTCTTGCCAATATACTTTGTACCCATTATACTCTGGTGGATTGTGTGATGCTGTTAGTACAATACCACAATGACATTCTAGGTGTTTTACTGCAAAAGATAATTCTGGAGTAGGGCGTAAGTCGCTAAACAAAAAGACCTCAATACCATTGGCAGAGAATACGTTTGCTACTATTTGTGCTAGTTCTTTGCTGTTGTGTCTGCAATCAAAAGCAATGGCAACTTTTAATGTTTCAGAAGGGAAACATTGTTTAAGGTAGTTGCTTATTCCTTGTGTGTTTTTACCAAGTGTATATTTATTAATTCTATTATCACCAACACCCATAACACCCCGCATCCCTCCAGTTCCAAAGGCTAGGTTTTTGTAAAAAGCATCGTCCAAACCTTCTGGATCGTTTGCCATCATCTTTTTTATATCTTCTTGTATCTCTGCATCAAAAGTAGGGGTGAGCCAAACATTTACTCGGTCTAATATAATGTTGTCTATGGTGTTCATTTAGGGACGTTTTGTGTGCAAAAATAACCAATTTTATAAGAGTACTTCCCTGTGGCAATTTGCAAATATTTTGTATTAAAACTTTAGTACTTTTTTGAAATTTCAGAAGCTATAATGTTTTTTTTGTAGTATAGTTGTTCTTTCCTTTTTTAGTACGTAAAAGCAATTCTCCTAAAAATCCAGCCAGGAATAACTGTGTTCCTATAATCATAGCGGTTATTGCTATATAAAATTGTGGTCGTTCAGTAATTAGTCTACCTATTGGATTGAGAAACAATTTATCAACTCCTAAATAGAAAGCAAACAAAAACCCAATGGTTAGCATAAAAGCTCCCAAAGCACCAAATAAGTGCATTGGACGTTTGCCAAATCTAGAAAAAAACCACAGCGTAATTAAGTCTAAGAACCCATGCGTAAATCGTTCTGCGCCAAATTTTGTAGTACCATATTTACGGGCTTGATGTTGTACTATTTTTTCACCAATCTTGGTAAAGCCAGCATTGCTTGCTAAAACAGGAATATAGCGATGCATTTCTCCTGTAACTTCAATGTTCTTAACGACCTCTTTGTGGTAGGCTTTAAGCCCACAGTTAAAATCGTTTAATTGTACGCCAGATGTTTTTCTTGCTGCCCAATTAAATACTTTTGAGGGAAAATTTTTAAATAGAATAGAATCATACCTCACTTTTTTCCAGCCAGACACTAAATCATACCCTTCATTGGTAATCATATTGTAAAGCCCGGGTATTTCTTCTGGATTGTCTTGCAGGTCTGCATCCATGGTAATAACAACATCTCCTTGTGCCATTTCAAAACCTGCGTGTAAGGCCTGAGATTTACCAAAGTTTCTTAGAAACTGTATGCCCTTTATTTCTGTATGTTCTTTATGTAATGTGTCAATTATAGACCAAGATGTGTCTGTAGAGCCGTCATCTATAAAGATTACCTCGTATGTAAACCGATTGTTTTGCATCACTTTTACAATCCAGAGGTATAATTCTTTAATAGATTTCTCTTCATTAAGAAGCGGTATGACTACAGATATATTCATAGCTTAGTCTATAGCGTTTGGATCTCTTTTTTTAAATATTAATCCAACAAGTAAGCCTAAAACGGCTTGAAAGATCAAGCCAGATAGATACGAT
>JBLHII010000154.1:0-4322 GCA_047616265.1 Minisyncoccia bacterium | reverse complement strand
GTACAACTTTTAAGAATACAGAAAATAGTTTGGAGTTTTACTATAGTGTTCCTAATTTTGACAATACATCAAATATTATGTACCAATATAAGCTGGAAGGATATCATAAAAACTGGAGCGATTATAGTGATTCTAATTCTATTTTATTCGAAAACCTGCCTTTTGGAAAGTATGCATTTAAAGTAAGAGCTTTAGTGGCGGGTAGCTTAACTAATAATATTTCTGAGTTCGAATTTAATATTGAAAAGCCTTGGTTTTTATCAAATATTGCAGTTATTATCTATATTTTAATTTTGTTTTGTTTAATCTTTACTTGGTATGTACTGTCTAAAAGATATTATAGTAGAAAACAAGAGAAGTTTTTATTTAGAGCACAAAAAGAATTAGAATTAAAGGAGTTAGAGAGTTCTCAGAAAATTATAAAATTAAATAATGAAAAATTAAGAAATGATATTGAAAGTAAAAACAGGGAATTAGCAACTTCTACCATGAGCATTATAAAGAAAAATGAGTTTTTGAATGCTATAAAAAATGAACTTATAGATGGCAGTGAAAAGAATGTTTCTAAGGTTGTGAAAATTATTGATAAAAACTTAAACAATACAGATGACTGGAAAATGTTTCAGGAAGCATTTAACAATGCAGATAAAAAATTCTTGGATAAAGTAAAGGAAAAGCATCCAGATTTAACACCCAATGATCTTAGGCTTTGCGCATATTTAAGGTTAAACTTATCTTCAAAAGAAATTGCACCACTTTTAAATATTTCTCCTAGAAGTGTAGAAGTGAAAAGATACCGATTGCGTAAAAAGATGGATTTAGAGCACAATGCGAACTTGACAAATTATATTTTAGAAATATAATACTACATCAAAAGCATTACACACCCATACATGACCACAACATTTTATGTTTAGCTCATTTTTTCAGGACTTAAAGTTTCCTTTATAATTAGGAATTGCAGTGTTTTTCTTTAAAAAAGTGTTGTGTATGTTTTTTGTTGGGGTCTTTTTTGAGGATTTAACAATAATATATTGTTAGATTTACAATAACTAAAAAAAAGACTTTTTTATGAGAAAACAAATTACACTTTTATTTGCCTTACTATTGAGTTTTGTGTCGATTGCACAAACACTAAATATTGAGGGAATTGTAAAAGACGCAAACAATGGAGATGTTCTTCCTGGTGTTAGTATTACAATTAAAGGAACAACGAAGGGAACTCAAACTGATTTTGACGGTTTTTATAGCCTTAATAATATTGACAGAGGGGTGGTTCTTGTATACAGATATTTAGGGTATAAATTGAAGGAACTAACGGTACAAGATATTTTAATGAACGTTTCTTTGGAGACTGAAGCAGAATCTTTAAATGAAATCGTAGTGATAGGTTACGGCACGCAGCGTAAAAAGGAGTCTACGGGTGCGGTGTCTGTTGTAGATGCCAAAACGATAGAAAAGTTAAATCCAACAAGAATTGAACAGGCGCTGCAGGGGCAGGTGTCAGGAGTAAATATTACTTCGAATTCCGGTTCACCAGGTAGTGGTTTGAACATAAGAATTAGAGGGGTTTCTACAAATGGAGACAACAGCCCTTTGATATTAGTAGATGGAAATAGAATTTCAGATTTGTCTGTAATTAATCCAAATGATATTAAGAGTGTGAACGTTTTGAAAGACGCAACTGCTGCTATTTATGGAGTTCTTGCTATGAATGGAGTCATATTGATCGAAACGAAATCAGGTAGGAAAAATACAGATCTAAAATTTACTGTAAATTCTAATTTTAGTTTGCAACAAACCAGTAAGAAAATAGATCTTTTGAATGGAGCTGGGTTGGCGGCGTATGTTAATGAAGCTACAAATACAAGTAATTACTTTGTGCAACAAGGCACTGGCTTAGTGTTTGATTCAAGAATAAGTGCTACGGTTGCATTGCCGAATACAGATTGGCAAAGTGAAGTTTTTCAACTAGCGCCAATGTTTGATACCAACATTACTGCTAGTGGAGGTACTGATAAACTTGCTTACTCTTTAGGGACCTCTTTTCTAACGCAAGATGGTATTATAGGAGCAGACAAATCTAACTATAACAGACTTACGGCTAGGGCAAATATTCAATATGATGTAACAGATAAGTTGAAGTTATCTGCAACAGCTATGTATACGCATTCAAAAAAGAATTCGCTGGCTGAAGGTGGAATAGGAGCGGTACTTTATAATGCCGTAAATGCAGACCCTTTTACTTTACCTATAGATCCTACTCCGTTCGCAGATGCGGGTTTTGAGGAATTAAGAAATGGTTATGGTATTGTTCAAACAGGGGCTATTGAAGTCTCGAATCCTCTATCTCAAATAGCAAGCACCTATAATACTGCGGTTGTAGATAAAATAAGCCCGGCATTAGCAGCCACTTATAACTTTAGCAACAAGCTCTCTTTTAGATCGAAGTATTTAATGAATCGTGCTGTTGTAAATGTTCAAATATTTAGACCTTTGGTTTTTTTAGGAGTTAATAAGTCTTTAAGTAGATTTACAAATAATGAGTTTGTGGATAACAAAGATATCTATGATGATTATACTTGGAACAATTTAATTACCTATGAAGATACCTTTAATGAAGCACACAAATTAAAAATATTGTTAGGGCAGGAAATGTTTGAAACAAAAGGATTGTATTCAGGGCAAACGGGAGTAGGTTTATTAGATGGGGCAAATGCTTTTGCAGATGCGAGTATCGCTAACTCTGAAGTTTTTGATCCTCGTTTTCAACCTGCAGAGATTGAAATCGGTAAGAATCAATTTAAGAGCAGATTAATGTCTTATTTTGGAAGGGTGCAATACGCTTATAAAGAAAAATACTTAGTCTCTGCATTGATAAGGAGAGACCAGTCCTCTAAGTTCAGTAAAGTAGATAACTTTAATGTAGGTTTTTTCAACTCTGTTTCATTAGGTTGGAATATTTCTGAAGAAAATTTCTTAAAAGATAATGATTTTGTGAACTCCTTTAAGTTAAGAGCAAGTTTTGGCCAGCTTGGTAGCGATAGAGTTGAAGGAGGTAGCTTCCCGTATGTAGGTTCTTTAGATGGTGAAGGTGTATATAGTAATAATGAAGAAACATTAGAATCTGAGTTGTTGGTTGGAATTGCAGAAGGTCAGCTAGGAAACCCTTTTTTGAAATGGGAAACAACCACCACAGGAAATTTAGGTATAGATGTTTCGCTTCTAGATAATAAAATTTCTTTTAATTTAGATGTATTTCAAAAGACAACAGATGATTTACTAATTCTGCCGGAAACTTCAGGCTTAACGGGGGTAGCCGGTATAGGCTCTAGAGCACCGGCAATTAATGCAGGTACGGTAGAGAACTCGGGAATAGAATTCTTAATCTCTTATAGAGATCAATTTTCAGAAAACTTTAAGTTCAACACAAGTTTTAATTTTACTTCGATAAACAATAATGTTACCTATGTTGGTAATTTAGCAGGTTTTGAACAAGGTGGTAGTTTTGGCGTAGGTACTGGAATTATTACTTCGCGTATGGAGGCTGGCCATTCTATGGGGTATTTTTACGGATATAAAACAAATGGAATTTACCAGAATCAAGGCGAAATAGACGTTTTAAATGCAGGCGCAACATCAAATGATAACATATATCATACTGGCGCGGGTGTTGGAGATTTAAGATTTGTAGACACCAATGGTGATGGATATATTTCGGAAGTTGACAAAACAGATATTGGAGACCCTATTGCAGACATTACAGCAGGAGTAAATGTAGGTTTTTCATACAAAAAAATAGACTTTAGTGCTGCAGCTATTGGCTCTTTTGGGAATAATATGGTGAGAGATTATCAAAGATTCAATTTATTGGCAAATAAAAGTGAAAGGCTTGTAAACAGATGGACTCCAACAAATCCAAGTAATACAATACCAAGAGCTAGTGCAGGAGCTTCCATAAATACAGACTTGTTTTCAGATTATTTTGTAGAAGATGCTTCTTTTGTAAGAATCCAAAATATTCAGCTAGGATATACTTTTGATAAACTTGCACTGGACAGAATAAGCGTGGACAGTTTGCGTTTATTTTTATCAGCAAATAACCTGCATACTTTTACAAAATATTCAGGATATGATCCTTCTGCTTCAAGTGGCCAAGCTATCGGTGGAGGTATTGATAGAGGTTTCTATCCAATAGCAAAAACATTCATTTTAGGATTTAGTTTAACTTTTTAATTTAATACAATATGAAAATATATCAAATAAAAAAATATAGTAAAGCTTTTGTTCTAAGTATGACGTTAGGAGCTATGTTTGTTTCT
>JBLHII010000153.1:0-4325 GCA_047616265.1 Minisyncoccia bacterium | reverse complement strand
TACCATGTCTAAATGAGATTGCATTACAATAGCTTTTCTATCTTCCATGCCTTGGCTAGCAGGCTTTTTTATAATCACATTTCCTACTTCATCCTCTACCGTTTCAAAACCTAAAGAGGTTCCAAATTCTTTCATAAACTGTATGACACGGGTTTCTTTTTTTGAAGGACGTGGCACAGCGTTTAAATCTGCAAATTTATTCCAAAGAGGTTTTGGAGATAGGTTTCTTATAGCTTCACTCATTTTTATTGTCATTAAATCATTAAAAATTCTAAGGCAAAGGTAACCAATTTGGATTTTTTTAAACATTGTTACTCTGTATAAGATTTAAGAAAAAGGAGCCGCTTAAAAGGGTATATATATTAGATACGTTCTGAAACAGTAAATACCTGAGATTATTGATTTTATTTTAAGATGGTTTTAGTATTTTGGTACCATGCTTAAAAAGAAATCTATACTCATTATTGCTTTACTACTCCCTGTGCAAATTGTATTGATTCAGCTTTTAAAACACAGCCCATCATTTGTAGAAAGATGGTATAGTTTAGGGATTTATCCATGGATAGGGAAAATATCTAGAAGTCTTTGGGGTTGGGTTCCTTTTTCAGTAGGTGATGTTTTTTACACCCTAATTACCATACTAGCCATACGATGGATTTATAATAACTTCAAAAGCTTTAGGTATGAACCTGTTCGTTTGGTTTTTGAAATAACAGCACACGTATCTGTGGTATACTTCATGTTTCATTTACTATGGGGCTTTAATTACTATAGAGAACCGTTGCATATCTCTTTAAACTTAGGAAATGATTACACCACAGAAGAACTTATAGATATTACGAACAGGATTGTAAAAAAATCTAATGCACTTCATAATTCGCTAGGCTTTGCAGATAGCGTTAAAATTGATCTGCCCTATTCACAAAAAGAAATGTTTGTTTTGACTGAGAACAGTTTTACAAATCTTCAAAAAACTTTCCCAAATCTTTCTCTTCAACCAAGAAGTGTTAAAAAAAGTCTTTGGAGCTTAGGGCTTACCTATATGGGATATAGTGGATATTTAAATCCGTTTTCTGGAGAGGCTCAGGTAAATGGGTTGATAAAATCTTATAAATACCCTGTTGTAGCTTGCCATGAACAAGCACATCAACTAGGCTATGCAAAAGAGAATGAAGCTAATTTTATAGCTACGCTAGCGGCGATACATAACGACAATGACTATATCAAATATACCGGCTATATTTTTGCATTACGGTATTGCGTAAACGAACTATCGTATAGAGATGAAGGGAAATATATAGAAACACTTGAAACCATACATCCAGGTATTTTGGCAAGTTATAAAGAGATGCGTGATTTCTGGAATCGCTATAACAACCCTCTAGAGGAACTTTCTAAATCTTGGTACAATTTATTTTTAAAAGCAAACAATCAACCTAAAGGCATTAAGACATATAGCTACATGGTAGCTCTTATGGTACACTATTTTAATGATAAAGAGGTGTAAAATTTTAAAGGGCAATGCTTTAAAATTCAATTAAGGTATTTTTAACAGCTGGAGACATCCTAGTAACATTAGTATAGTAGTATCTTTATGGATAGAATAATAAACAATACACCTTATACACTCATGAAAAAAAGCATACTTCTCGTACTCACTATCTGTTTTTCATATGTTGGAATTTCGCAAGAATACTTTCCAAAAAATGATGGCGTAAAAGAGACTAACACACTTTACACGGCATTTACAAATGCTACATTATTTATATCACCTACACAAAAAATAAACAATGCAACATTGCTTATAAAGGAAGGAAAGGTGGTTGCCACAGGTAAGAACATATCTATTCCAGGCAATACTGTTGTGATAGATCTTGATGGTAAATTTATATACCCCTCTTTTATTGACCTTTACACAGACTTTGGAGTTGAAAAGCCAAAACGTCCTTCTGGTGCTCGTCGCTCTCCACAATATAGCGCAAGCCGTGAAGGTTTTTACTGGAATGATCACATCATGCCTGAAAAAAATGCCATTGACTCTTTTAAATATGACACAAAAACAGCTGGGGCGATGCGTCATGAAGGTTTTGGAGTTGTGAACACACATCATATGGACGGTATTGCACGCGGTACAGGATTATTGGTAGCCCTTAACGACCAAGGTAATGAGGCTATGCGTATTATTGATGACGCAACATCACAACACTATTCTTTTGCTAAAAGTGTTACTAGCAGACAATCATACCCTGGATCACTTATGGGAGCTATGGCTTTATTGCGTCAAGTATATCAAGATGCAGATTGGTATACCAAAGGAAATATAGTGACCAAAGATAGATCTTTAGAGGCCTTGCTTAAAAATAAAAGCAACGTCTCCATCTTTGAGGCTGGAAATAAAACCAATAACCTACGTGCCGATAAAATTGGAGATCAGTTTGGCATAAACTACATTATTGTAGGTGGTGGTGATGAGTATGAAATGATACAGCAAACCAAGGCTAGCGATGCAAGTTTTATCATACCCTTAAATTTTCCAGATGCGTATGATGTAAGCAATCCATACATGGCCAATTATATTTCTCTGGAAGATATGCGCGCCTGGAACCAAGCGCCAACAAATCCAAAAGCACTCCAAGACAATGGAGTACCGTTTGCATTAACCACCTTTAAATCTAAAAAACCAAAAGACTTTAGTAAAAACCTTCTGGTTGCTATTGCATATGGTTTAGATAAAACCAAAGCACTTGAGGCTTTAACCACAGAACCTGCTCGCATGCTTCAAATAAGCGATATGGTAGGAACTCTAGAAAAAGGAAAATATGCCAATTTCTTAATTACTTCGGGTGCTTTATTTGAAAAAGAAACAACACTTTATGAAAATTGGGTGCAAGGAACAAGAAGTGTGATTAACACGATGGAACAAACAGACATAAGGGGTTCTTACAACCTGGCGGTAGCTGGTAAAAGCTACGCTTTAGAAGTTTCTGGAGATGTTGCCAAACCAGACGCTAGCCTAAGTCTTGGTGAAACAGAATATTCAAGCAAACTAAGCTATAAAGACAATTGGGTGACGCTTTCTTTTACAGACAAAGAAACACATGACGTATACCGTTTAACTGCAATCATTCCAAAAAATAATGTGAGTTTTTCAGGAAAAGCAGTCTTGCCAAATGGTGTGGAAACCTCTTTCAACGCAAATAGAAATATGGGTATTGCCAAAGAAATTTCAGAAGATGACAAAGACACAAAGGATAAAAAGCCAAAAGAGCTTCGTGATATTGTATCCATGACCTATCCAAATGTGGGCTTTGGAAATGTAACACAGCCACAGCAACAAACACTATTATTTAAAAATGCAACCGTATGGACGGGCGAAGCAGACGGAATCTTAAAAGAAACTGATGTCCTTGTAAAGGATGGAAAGATTACAAAAATTGGACAAAATATTACCTCGAGAAGTGCCACTACAATTGATGCTACAGGAAAGCATCTTACAGCAGGTGTTGTTGATGAACACAGCCATATAGCTGCTTTGTCTATTAATGAAGGAGGGCAAAACTCTTCAGCAGAAGTAACCATTGAAGACGTAGTAGATCCAGAAGACATAAATATTTATCGCAATTTAGCAGGTGGTGTAACCTCTATCCAGATACTACATGGTTCTGCAAATCCAATTGGAGGACGTTCTGCTATTATAAAATTAAAATGGGGAGAAGATGCAGATGGATTACTTTATGACAACAGTCCTAAATTTATCAAGTTTGCTTTGGGTGAAAATGTAAAGCAATCTAATTGGGAAAGTTATAGTCGGTTTCCACAAACACGAATGGGTGTAGAACAATTGTATGTAAACTACTTTAACCGTGCCAAGGCTTATGACGCCCTAAAGAAAAGCGGCAAACCCTTTCGCAAAGATGATGAAATGGAAACCTTATCTGAAATTTTAAATGGAGAGCGTTTTATTAGTTGCCATAGTTATGTGCAAAGCGAGATTAACATGCTTATGAAAGTTGCCGAAAAATTCAACTTTCGTATAAATACATTTACACACATATTGGAAGGATATAAAGTAGCTGATAAGATGGCAGCTCATGGTGTAGGCGCTTCTACATTTAGTGACTGGTGGGCTTACAAGTATGAAGTAAATGATGCTATTCCCTACAATGCCGCTATTATGGCTAGTCAAGGAGTTACGGTAGCTATTAATAGTGATGATGGTGAAATGTCTAGGCGGTTAAACCAAGAAGCTGCAAAAACCGTTAAATATGGAGGGATGAGTGAAGAAGAAGCTTGGAAAACAGTAACAATTAACCCTGCAAAACTAC
>JBLHII010000152.1:0-4344 GCA_047616265.1 Minisyncoccia bacterium | reverse complement strand
CAAATCATCTAACAGAGAGCCATTTTCAAATAATTTTGCATCTTGATTTACATCTGGAATCATGGATGCCTCATCAACCATAAAAATGGTGTTTCTATGCTTATTACTTTGTAGCGTAAAAGATACCCCCCCCCTTTTTTAGGTTTTGGGTAGTATATTTTTCTGTGAATAGTAAAAGCCTCTTTACCCGCGTAATTACTTATTACTTTAGCTGCTCTTCCGGTTGGAGCTAATAATACAGAAGACATTTTTGCTTTACTTAGGTTTTTAACCAAAGTTCCGGTGATGGTCGTTTTTCCTGTACCAGCATATCCCTTCAGTAAAAATACTTCATTTTTTTCATCACTTAAGACAAACCTGGATAACAATTGCATCGCAATGCCTTGCTTTTCAGTAGTATTATGCGGAAAATCGCTTTTCAATAAACTATAAAATTGTGACACATCCATAAAACAGGTTCCTTAGAAGGTTTAAAGATGCCATTATTTTTAAGAATATACTTTTACGAACAAAAAAATATTGTAGATTTGCGTTAGACCTAATTTTTTATAAAAAACCTAATTTTTCTCTACAATGAAATTAATATTACAACTAGTTCTTTGGGTAGTCATTATCTTTTTAGGATGGAAATTATACAGTTCTATTCTTGGACCTGTAGAATTCAATAAAAAACGTGACGCACGGTATGCAAAAGTGATTACGAATTTAAAAGACGTTCGTGCTGCACAGCTAGCCCATAAAGAAATTGTAGGAACGTTTTCAGGTAATTTTGATAGTTTGGTACGCTTTCTTGACACGGCACAATTTGCTAACGTCCAAAGACGTGATACAAGTTATGCAGATGAGAAGAAAAACAAAGCGTATGGACTTGACGCTAAAACTGGGGGGTATATATTAGAAGTTGTTTTGTTAGACACCCTTGGATTTACTCCAGTGAGAGATTCTATCTTTGGAGGTACCGATCGATATAAAACAATGATGAACTTACCACTAGAAGCAGAGGGGGTTTCAGGAACTGTAGAATTAAAAGTTGGAGAAATTGTAAAAAATAGAAACACGTATTCTGCTTTTGAAGCAAAAGTTAGTAAGAAAATTGTTTTAAAAGGTTTGGACAAAGATTTAATAAACCAAGAGCAACAAGTAGTTTCTGTAGAAGGTGTAAATGGTGCCTACATTTCAGTAGGATCGTTAAATGAAATTGACACGTCTGGTAACTGGCCAAAAATATATGACGCTGAAGAAACAAAACAATAATACAGGGCTCCCAGCCCAAATAAGACTGTCCGTTCAATTAGCATTGACCGGACATTCTTTTTTAATTACCCACACAGGTAGTAAAGAGGTTCTTTTTTTTTCTGAAACCTTCTTTGACCAAGCCACTACTCCAGAAGGTCTACTAACATTACTTACAAAAGAAATAAATAACACTCCGGCATTACAAGATAACTTTGATGAAATTGTTTTGATACATTGTAATGATATGGTTACTACAGTACCTAAATCACTTTTTGATCAAAAAAAAGCTGCAGAATATCTTAAGTTTAATGCTAAAATACTTGCCACAGATTATATTGCCTTTGATGAAGTAAACACCCAGGATATTATTACGGTATATGCTCCATACATAAATGTAAATAATTTCTTTTTTGACAGCTATGGTAGTTTCTCTTATTTTCATGCTACTACAAAATTATTAGATATTGTTCTAAACACTCCTAATACAGGAATAGCTCCTGAGGTAGCTGTGCATGTTTTTAAGGACAGTTTTACCTGTATGGTAAGAAAGAACAATCAATTACTCTTGTGCAATACCTATTCATACAAGACTCCAGAAGACTTTATATATTATATCCTGTTCTGTTATGAGCAATTAGGCTTACAAACAGAAACAGATTCATTAAATTTAAGTGGTGCTATTGAAAAAGAAGACTCTTTGTATACGGCGTTATTCACCTATATACGTCATATTACTTTTAATGAAAACACTAAGGGAATACAAATAAAAGACACACCAAAACATCAACATCTTATTATTTCAAATTTATAATAATGCGCATTTTTTCAGGAATACACAAAGGAAAACGCCTCACGGCTCCAAAATCTTTACCCGTTCGCCCTACTACAGATTTTGCTAAAGAAGGGTTGTTTAATATTTTAAATCATAGATGGATGTTTCAGGACATTTCATTACTAGACCTGTTTTCTGGTACTGGAAACATAAGCTATGAATTTGCGTCAAGAGGCTGTAAAGACATTACTGCTTTAGACAGCCATTTTGGTTGTGTAAAATATATTTCGAAGGTTTCTGAAGAGCTGCAATATAATATCCATGCCATAAAGGGTGATGTGTTTAAGTACACAAAAATGCCTTCAAGATCTTTTGATATCATTTTTGCAGATCCACCTTATGATTTCACTCCAGTACAATTAGAGTCTTTGATTTCCGAATCTTTTAAAAATGGTCTTGTTTCAAAAGAAGGAACGTTTATACTAGAGCACTCAAAACATACAGATGTATCTGCCTTTGAGCGCTTTTCTGAATCAAGAAGGTATGGCGGTTCTGTTTTTAGTTTTTTTGAATAATTATAGCTTTCAAAAAAAGGTAGAAAATTTTATTCACTAAAAGAGTCTGTTGCCCTCATTACATCCAAATTATAAAAAAAGCAGGTCTATAAGCCGGGTTCTGTTCAATTTGGCTAAAGCCAAAAATTCCTTATCATTTATCTAGGTGTACATTTACACATACACTCCATCTGCCCACCCTCCAGCATGGGCGGGAACCCTTAGCGCTGGTATACGTGGCATTTCACCGCATAGAGTTTACCTGGTTTCACTACAGCATAACCTGTACATACTTTCTGTTGCACTTGTCCTCTTCCCTTTAGCAAAAGCTATTAAGAATGACGGCCGTTAGCCGCTATACTTCCCTATGGTGCCCGGACTTTCCTCTTCAAACTAAATTTGAAGCGATAAGGCGACCTGCTCTTGCAAAAGTAATATTATTGTTAATAAATACCGTAAAATAATAAGTCCTATTTTTCAAATAAATACCTTACGTACTTATATTTGTTTCTATATTATGGAACCATTTATTGTATCGGCTAGAAAGTACAGACCCACAACATTTAAAGATGTTGTAGGGCAACAAGCAATTACCAATACATTAGAAAATGCTATACAGAACGACCATCTAGCCCAAGCACTATTATTTACAGGTCCAAGAGGAGTTGGCAAGACTACATGTGCTCGTATATTAGCAAAAAAAATAAACCAAGATGGCAACTATAAAGAAAATGAAGATTTTGCCTTTAATATTTTTGAACTTGATGCTGCTTCTAACAATTCTGTAGACGATATACGGAACCTAATTGACCAAGTGCGCATACCTCCTCAGGTAGGACAGTATAAGGTGTATATTATCGATGAGGTTCACATGCTTTCTTCTGCTGCATTTAATGCTTTTTTAAAAACACTTGAAGAACCACCCAAGCACGCTATCTTCATTCTAGCAACTACAGAGAAACACAAAATCATACCAACCATCTTATCACGCTGTCAAATCTTTGATTTTAGGCGTATAACGGTACAGGATATTAAAGGCCATTTAGCATCTGTAGCCCAACAAGAAAACATTACTGCAGAAGATGATGCATTGCATGTCATCGCTCAAAAAGCAGACGGAGCTCTTAGGGATGCACTCTCTATTTTTGATAGAGTTGTAAGTTTTTCTGGCGCTAATCTAACCCGCGAGGCTGTTACTGAAAATCTAAATGTATTAGACTATACGTATTATTTTAACATCACAGACTTACTTTTACAGAATAACATTCCACAGGTATTACTAGCCTATAATGACATTTTAAGCAAAGGTTTTGATGGTCACCATTTTATCATGGGGCTAGCGTCTCACTTTAGAGATCTATTGGTCTGCAAAAACCAAGAAACCATATCCTTGCTAGAAGTGGGTGAGCAAGTCAAAAAAATGTATCTAGAACAATCACAGCAAACAACACTGCCTTTTTTAATAACGGGAATAGACATTGCCAACACCTGCGATCTAAAATTCAAAACAAGCCGTAACCAAAGACTTTTAGTTGAATTGTGTTTGATGCAATTGGCTTCTCTCACTGCGCAGGGAGAAAAAAAAAACTTCAATAATCTAGAAAAAAGATTTGTACTCCCCCCCTCTCACTTTAAAGATGTAGCAATACCTTTAGCTAAGGCCCAAGAAAGCACAGCCAAGGACGTTTTAAATCAACAAGAAGCTATTGTAATTAACTCAGAGAAAACTACCTCTACCTCTTTAGTAGAAATTCAAAAAGAGAATACGGATGCTAAAGAAAT
>JBLHII010000151.1:0-4450 GCA_047616265.1 Minisyncoccia bacterium | reverse complement strand
AGTGAGTTATGATGCAATGGGAACAACTACTATCCCTTAAAAAACAGGGGGTAACAAACAAAAGACTACGTATAGAAGAAGACCCAACTCGTCTGGGTTTTGAGGTAGATTATGACCGTATTATTTTTTCGCAAGCCTTTAGAAGCCTACAGGATAAAACCCAAGTAATTCCATTATCACAAACCTCTTTTGTTCATACTAGATTGACGCATAGTCTCGAGGTTTCTGTGGTAGGGAGGTCTTTAGGACGTACCGCTGGAAAAGCAATTCTTGAAAAACACCCTCAATTAGAAAGTACCCACGGCTATCATTTTAATGACTTTGGTGCTATTGTGGCGGCAGCCTCTTTGGCGCACGATATTGGCAACCCTCCTTTTGGTCATAGCGGCGAAAAAGCCATAGGAGATTATTTTGCCAATGGACATGGAAAACGATTTAAAACAACACTTAGTAAAAAAGAGTATCAAGACCTTATAGATTTTGAAGGAAATGCCAATGGTTTTAAAATAGTGACCGAATCCAAAAATGGGGTAGATGGGGGCTTGCGACTCACCTATGCAACGTTGGGTGCTTTCATGAAATACCCAAAAGAGTCTTTGCCTAAAAAACCCACCTCACATATTGCAGACAAAAAATTTGGGGTATTTCAATCAGAAATTTCTTTCTTTGAAGAGGTTGCCCAAGAAATAGGACTTACCAAACGTGGAGAAAAAGATGCTGTAAGTTATAACCGTCATCCGCTTGCTTTTTTGGTAGAAGCAGCAGATGATATTTGTTACACGATTATAGATTTTGAAGATGGTATTAATTTAGGGCTCATAGAAGAGGAGTTTGCCCTAGAGTACCTTATTGCTTTGGTCAAGGATACGATAGACACAGGTAAATACCATAAGTTAAGCAATGTTAAAGATAGATTGGCTTATTTGCGGTCTATGGCCATCGGGGTTCTTATTGAAGAGGCGGCACAAATTTTTGTAGCCAACGAAGAAGCTATCCTAAATGGAACCTTTACTGAAGCTTTGCTAGATAAAAGTAAATATCAAGCTCAGATTAATGACATTATTAAAATTTCGGTTACTAATGTGTATCAAAGTGAAGAAGTTATTGAAAAAGAAATAGCAGGCTACAAGATTTTATCTGTCTTATTAGACACCTTTACTAAAGCGGTAGAGCATTATCATCAAGGCGGTGCTATTCGTCATTATGACACGCTTATTTTATCTCACTTTGATGCATCGATTAAAGAACCTCAATCTGAGTACCAATATATAATGGCATGTTGTAATTATGTCTCTCGGCTAACAGATGGAAATGCCTTACAAATTTTTCAAAAAATAAATGGGAAGGTATAATTAGTTGTTAAAAGATGTTAATTAGTATATATTTTACGCCCTATCTATTTATTTTTAGTCATTTAAACATATTTTTTATCCAACGCTATGAAAAGAAATTTATTCCTCTTGCTTTTGTTTGCTTTTAGTTTTACAAATGCTCAAAATCATTTAAATGCCATTCAAGACCACTTCGACACGACGCGTTCTCAAACAGAACTAACCTTAGATGATGTTAGTGACTTTGAGGTGAAGTCTTCAACGTACTCAAAAAGTATGAGGATGGATAATGTATATGTGTCTCAACGTGTACAGGGTATTGAAGTATTTAACTCAACCTCAGTTTTTGGAATCAAAAACGGTGTTGTTGTGTCTTCTAAGATTGGATTTATTGTAAATAGTACTCAAAAACTGAACACTACAACCCCTGCAATTACTGCTCAAAATGCTATTGTTCAGGGGGCATTAGCTCTTAGCATACCCGCCCCGACAGGATTAGAAATAATAGAAGCCAAAGGACCACATAGTTTTATTTTTAATTCAGGCTCAATTTCATTGCAGCCTATTCCTGTTTCATTGGTTTTTCAGCCTATGGACGATAATACCCTTCGCCTTGCTTGGGATTTAAGTATTTACCTACTAGACGCAAGCCACTACTATAGCGTTAGAATAGATGCTTTAACAGGCGTTTTATTGGCTACCAATGACTGGGTTACTAGTTGTGATTTTGGAACACCAGACCACCATCATTTTGAAAATAAAACAATACATAAAAGTGTTTTATATCAAGAAGAAAAAGCTATTTCTTTTAATGCGCAAGGGAGTGTTGCTTATAGAGTATTCCCTGTTCCTTTTGAAAGCCCAAATCATGGCCCAGATATGTTAGTGATAGACCCGGCAAATACCAATGCATCTCCTTTTGGATGGCATGATACAGATGGTGTTTCTGGACCAGAGTATACCATTACAAGAGGTAATAATGTAATTGCCAGAGATGATATAGACAACAACAACACAGGAGGTCTCTCCCCAGATGGAGGTAGTTCATTGACCTTTGATTTTCCTTTTAACTTTGAGGTTAGTCCAGAAGTGATGCTTCCAGCAGTTACTACCAACTTGTTTTATTGGAACAATATCATGCATGATGTGTATTATCAATATGGTTTTGATGAGGCGAGTGGTAACTTTCAAGAAAACAACTATGGCAATGGTGGAACTGGAACTGATTTTGTAGATGCGCAAGCACAAGATGGAGGCGGGACCAATAATGCTAATTTTTCATCACCACCAGATGGTAACAACCCAAGAATGCAAATGTACTTATGGGATGGCCCTCCAGGAAACGCATTGACTATCGATGGGTCGCTAGCCGGTAATTACCTTGGAGTCTCTGCAGCTTTTGGAGGTTCCCTTCCAGAAGATATTCCGCTAGTAGGACAATTGATTTTAACTACAGATGATGACGCTGGAACTTCTACAGACCCAAATGATGCTTGTGATACATTACTAAATGGAGCTGCAATTAATGGAAACATTGCTGTAATACGCAGAGGAGAATGTCAATTTGGATTAAAAATATTAACGGTAGAGAATGAAGGAGCTGTTGCCGTAATAATTATTAATAATGTAGCTGGAGCACCAATTGTAATGGCTCCAGGAGATGTAGGTGATCAAGTTACCATACCTGCTATCATGATTTCTCAGGCAGATGGTGAAGCCATTATCGCTGCGCTTCTTGCTGGCGAAGCCATAGAGGGTTCTCTGTTAAATGATATTCAGTATCAATTGGATGGTGATGTAGATAATGGAATTGTAGCCCATGAATACGGACACGGAATATCCACCAGGCTTACCGGTGGGAGATTTAATTCAAGTTGTCTAGGGAATGATGAGCAAATGGGCGAAGGATGGAGTGACTGGTTTGGACTCATGCTCACAATGCAGCAGGGTGATCAAGGAAATGATATTCGAGGGATAGGTACTTATGCTACTGGACAACCTACAGATGGTGGTGGTATTAGAGAGGCTCCATATAGCACAGATTTTTCAATAAATAGCTACACCTATGATGACACAGATGGAAATGTATCTGTTCCTCATGGCGTTGGGTTTGTATGGGCAACCATGTTGTGGGAAATGACCTGGGACTTAATAGAAGAATATGGCTTTGATTCAGATCTATATACTGGTACAGGAGGCAATAATATTGCCATGCAACTTGTTTTAGACGGACTAAAGCTGCAGCCATGTGGTCCAGGATTTGTTACTGGTAGAGATGCAATACTAGAGGCAGATATGTTGGCTAATGATGGAGCAAACCAGTGTTTGATTTGGAACGCATTTGCTCGAAGAGGATTAGGTTTGAATGCCTCACAAGGAAGTGCTAATAGTTTAAATGACCAACTAGAAGCATTTGATGTTCCAGAAACTTCAAATTGCTTTTTAGAGATAGGTGAAAGAACGCTTTTAAATGATGCAATTATTCTATATCCAAATCCAGCAAAAGGAATTGTAAACATCAGTGCTCCTCAAGTAACAGGAGATGCTGTCGTTTCTGTTTTTGATATTAATGGTAGGGTAATTATGACCCAAAATGTATCCCTTAACACCACTGCTAGTTTACCTATAGACCAGATAGCTTCTGGTGTATATTTAGTGAAGATAGCGGGGGAGGGGTTTACAATGACTACAAAATTGATTGTAAAATAACCAATCATATACCTGCAATTAAAAGAGGGCTCTGTAAAGAGACCTCTTTTTTATGCAATATACTTTAGTAGGGTTTCTTTTATTTTTTTAGCTGAAATACCCTGTAATTCTTGTAGTTGATCTATGGTGCCATGCTCTGGAAATTCATCTTGAACACCTAATAAGATAACTTTATTATGGTGGTTGGTGGTTGCTTTGTATTCTAAAACAGCACTCCCAAAGCCTCCAGTAATAACTCCGTCTTCAAGGGTGATAACCGTGGTGTAACGCTCAAATATTTCAGCAAGTAGTTTTGTGTCTAAAGGCTTTATAAAGCGCATGTCATATAATCCAACCTTGTTTTTTTGTATTTCAAAAGGTACTAAATTAATAGCGTCTTGTGCATTTTGTATCATAGCGCCAACACATAG
>JBLHII010000150.1:0-4474 GCA_047616265.1 Minisyncoccia bacterium | reverse complement strand
GTTTGGCCAAAAATCTCTCACAGAAGTTCCGCTACCAGCTGTTTGTTTTTGAGTACCTCCCATAAATGGGCATTGGCTTATATCGCCACCTTTATTATTATCCATTGGTGTTTTTTTTTATATTTCATCTTACATTCAAAGTTAATTAAATTTTACAGTAGTATATATTGGTTTATTATATAATAAAGCAACCATAGTATCAATAAAATCTATACTTACGGAAATAACTAGATCTTTTTTGGAACCTCTATTAATTTGCAATGTTAAGGGTCTTTTAATTCAAGAGAGTTCATAGAGATATACCCGTTTTAATTTCAGAAAAAACAGCAGACATTATATATCTTTGGTTTAGACACAAACTACCCTAACTATGCTAAAAGAACACCTCGCTGACTTTGATATCATATTAGCTTCTGGATCACCAAGAAGACAGCTTTTTTTTAAAGAACTAGCCATTAATTTCACTATAGATGTGAGAGAAATTAGAGAAGTCTTTCCCCCGCATCTTAAAGCCCAAGAAATTACAAACTACTTAGCACAACTAAAAGCCACCTCTTTTAAAAACATTAAAGAAAAACAAATCATTATTACCAGTGACACCATTGTATGGAAAGATGGACGCGCCATTGGCAAACCAAAAAATCATGCTGAAGCTGTAAAGATGTTACAAGATTTAAGTGGTGCTGTTCACGAAGTTTATACCTCTGTTTGTTTTACTACAAAGGAAACCCAACAAACGGTGTATGATTGCACTAAGGTATTCTTTAAAGAACTTACAACCGCACAAATAGCGTACTACCTAAAAACCTGTAAACCTTATGACAAAGCAGGTAGTTATGGAATACAAGATTGGCTAGGGTATGTTGGTATTAAGAAAATTGAAGGGTGTTTCTTTAATGTCATGGGGCTTCCAACTAGACTTGTTTACGAAACGTTAATAGCACTAGCCAGTCCAAAATAGTCTTGTATTTTTACATAAAAGAAGTTTTATGAAAAAATATGGTCTTTGTCTCATTGTTACTGTTATGGTTGTTCTAAGTAGTTGTTCAGAAAACAAAAGCAGCGACGCGTCTGTTCTTCCCTATGAAATTGAAGCAGATCAAACCACTATAGAAAATTCAAAATCAAGACCACTTTCTAGTGCCTTCAAAAAATATTGGTATCAAGGCACTGCAGAAATTACAAGCTATAAACTTACCCAATCACGTTATGGAGAATTAAGAGAGGGAACTGCCGTTACTATATTTGTAACCGAGGACTTTATTCCAGAAAAGCAAGTAAAAGCTGATGGGCAAAAGGCTAGTAACATTGGAGTATTAAAACTAAATAAAACCAAGCATTTTAACACTGGGATATATCCATACAACATCATGACCAGTATCTTTAATCCTGTAAAAACAGATAATCATGCGTTGAAAATTAGCCATTCTATTCAAGAATGGTGTGGTCAAACTTATATGCAACTTAACAATAGAGATGCCTTTGAAATCACTGGGCACTCTTATTTTGAGCGCGAAGGTGATGAGTCGATTCTACTTTCAAAAACATGGATGGAGGACGAGCTCTTTAACATTATACGCATTAAGCCTGAAGCGCTACCCATAGGAATCATTCAAATACTTCCAGCATTTGAGACGCTAAGACTCACACACAAAGACATCAAAGCCTATACTGCAGTTGCTAGTTTAGAAAAGAAAGGACAAAAAACAGTCTTCACACTAGCATATAAAGATGCAGCGAGACGTTTAAAAATAGATTTCACTACCAAATTTCCACATACGATAGAAAAATGGGAGGAAACACATGAAAATGGGCAAGTAACAAGCGCTGTTAAAATGAAACGTATGCAATCTGCTTATTGGAATCAAAACAGCAATACACAACTGGTATTGCGAGATTCATTAGGCTTGTAAAATAATGTTCAGGATATAACCTTCTTAACAAATCCCTTATTCTTTAGCATTTTCAGTAGCAAACGCAAAGCCTTCTACCATATGAAAAAATCCATTTTTGTGATAAAAGTCAGTGGCTTTAATGATTGCTGTATTTCCATCACTATCTGAAATAGTTAACATCTCTTCTTTTTTAGTGACCGATAGCTTTTCTCCATTCAAAGTAATAAAATAAGCAATCCCACCAGAGGTAGAAATTGCTTTTTCTATAGCGTTTCTATCTACTCTACCTGGTATGGTATGAAATTTCACTAATTGAGCCAACCGCTGGGTGTCTGCCAATAAAGCATTACGAGTAGCTTCCTCTAATGCTAAAAAAGAAGCATCGTTGGCAACAAAAATAGTAACCATCTCTTCGGCACTTAAATGCTTTGCAAGCGCATCATTATTTAAAATTGTAGCCATAAAAGAAAAAGAAGGACTCTGTGCTATGTTTTCTTGCACTGATTTACTAGAGGTAAACACAATTTCTTGCCAATTTTTAGTAATCGTACTCGTAGATGTACTTTTATATTTTTGAGCAGAAGCCAGTGTTGAAAGCCCTAAAATTAGAAAGCAAAGTATGTGTTTAAAATTCATGGTGTGTTTTTTTTTAAAGATACAAACTATGTACCATAACGAGTAAAATAGAATTATATTAAAAAAAGCGTTAAAAAAAGTTAATCTGTTGCATTTTTAATCTTTAGGCAGTATTTTTAAATTAAAAACAAACGCTATGTTTTCGAAAACCAACATCGAGATTGCTCTGCAAAGGGTGAAAAAGGAACAATTGTCTAAAAATGAAATACTTAAAGACGTTAAAGACGTATTACGTCAAAATGAAATTGAACGAAAAAATATAAAAAGAGAACTACAGCAAGTTACAATTAGTCAAAAGAATGCTTTTAATTTTGATTTATTAAAAACTGCTCAAATTTTTCATATTTCAGATATCGAAAAACTATGTGTAGACTACCGATTACGTTTTTTGGATGCTAGGTATTTTAAAGGTCCGTTTCCAGATGAAGCGATCACAAAAATTAGAACACTTGAAAAAGATCACCACACAACATTAAAAGGGTTTAAAATTGTTGCTCCCTCCAAATTAATGAAATTGGAAAATGCTGATGATCCGTTATTGTTTGCGCCTATGGGAAATGACTACTTCTACCTTATACATAAATGGGGAAATGACTTACACCCTTTTAGAAAAGCAATGGTTTGGCCTTACAAAACGTTTGAGAATTTAGTGTTTACTATCTTAATAGTTAGTATCTTCTTGGCTGGAATAACACCATTACACTTTTTCTCTACAGGAAACCCCACCCAAGAATACCTTCTGTATTTTTTATTTGTATTCAAAGGCGTAGCTGGGATTGTATTGTTTTATGGGTTTTCTAAAGGAAAGAACTTTAACAACGCTATTTGGAGAAGCAAATACTACAACGCTTAAAACATGAACAAAGATCAAAAAACAATACGAATATTTACAGGACCAACGATGATAGGGAATGGACTTATCGCAAGGCTTAACGAGATAGGCATATCTCCCATTGTAAAGGATGACCACCACAGTGGTATTACAGGTGGTTTTTCAACGGGAGTGCCTAATCAAGTACGCTTATTTATTAGAAACGAAGAGCTTAACGCTGCAAAAGGAATTATTAACGAGTATTTTAACGAGGTAGGAGAACCCCTTATTTAAGTAACTACCATTTGGAAATAAAATCTTTTCAAAAAGACTATGCCCGTGCTTTTTATGATCTTAACATAGCGTGGCTTGAAACCTACTTTTATGTTGAGCCTTATGACAGGGAAGTGTTAAGCTCGCCCCAGAAACACATTATAAGTTCAGGTGGTCATATCTTCTTCGTGCTTGAAAACAATAGAGTCTTAGGCACTGTAGCACTTTTAAAAAGAGATGAAGGTGTTTTTGAACTCACCAAAATGGCCGTTGAGCCCAAACAACAAGGAAAACAACTGGGACAACAACTCCTGAAGTATTGCATTAGTTTTGCCAAGGAAAACACCTTTAAGGAACTCTATTTATACTCTAATACCATATTAGAAAATGCAATATACATCTATCGTAAACATGGCTTTAAAGAAGTAACCATACCTAAAAACACTCCTTATGTGCGTAGCAATATAAAGATGGTGTATCCTCTATGACGTACACAAAAAAAAGAGATTTAATGGCGCACCCAATATTTTTAATATTTCAGAAAGAACATAAAAAATGCTAGCTATTAAAGAAACAATCTTTGCAATTATTGACGTAGAAACAACAGGTGGCGTCTCTAAAGGTCGAATGACTGAAGTATGCATCATACTTGTTAAAAACGGAGAACGCATTAACACCTATTCTTCACTCATTAATCCACAATGCCTTATCCCTCATACCATAACTGCCCTAACAGGCATTAATAATGACCTTGTTGCTGGCGCTCCTGTTTTTGCAGAAATTGCTCAAGAAATCAATGCGTTTACAAAAGACGCTGTGTTTGTAGCACACAATGTAAATTTTGATTTTGGATTCTTTA
>JBLHII010000149.1:0-4525 GCA_047616265.1 Minisyncoccia bacterium | reverse complement strand
AATGCCGTGTCTTGATTGTTAAAGGTATAATATGCGGCATCTGTTTGAACTTCGTCTAAGGTCAATGAACAGGCGTTTAAAAGCACAAGGGTAAAAGGTATCAATACTATTTTAATTACATTTTTCATAATTTTTTATTTTAATGTTTCATAATCTTTTTTGTAAGATGCATTCCATTCTCAAAATTTATGTGTAATAAATACATTCCTTGAGACAAAAAGCTCATATCTACTTGTTTGTTGTTTAGCATCTTAGGCTTAATGATAACTCCATAAATAGTAAATAATTGTAAAGAAGAAACGGTGTGTTGTGTTTCAATAGTGATGTTGTTCTGGGTTGGATTTGGATATATTATTGCAGTTACCACTTCCTTTTCTTTCACTTCCAAAAAACTACAATCCTCAGAAAAAGCTACAGGATGCCCAACATCATCAAGAATAAATGCGGCCAAGGCTGAATTCACATCATCAATACACACGCGGTCTAGCTCTGGGAGGTTTGTAAAATTACTAGGAAATGTACTTGTGATATCTAGATTATTATTACTTCCGTTTTTAAAGTTTATTTCTTCTAACACCAGGCTATTCCTAAGGTCTATCTCTTCTAAAGCAGTGTTTGCGCTTAGATCTAAATGTAGTAGTTCACACCCACTAAGGTTTACTTTTTTAAGTGCCGGAAGCATTCCGAGCGCTAGGCTTGTTAGTTGTGTTGTTATAAGTCCAAGCTCCTCTAATAAGATAGTATTACTAAGGTCCAATTCTTGTAAAGGGTTGTTGTGTAGTATGATTATTTCAAGATTTGAATTGTTACTTAGTTCCATACTTGAAAGGTTACAATTTTCTGCAACGAGATCTCTTAAGAGGGGATTTAATGATGTGTCTAGTGTTCCAAGATCCATGTCTGACAATAGAACACTTATTAGCGCTGGATTGTTTGTAAGGTCTAAGGAGCTAAGGTTATTGTTATACATAGAAATTAAACGCAACAACATGTTTTGGCTTAGGTCAATCTCTGTAAGGGCATTGTTGCTTAGCCTTAGATTTTCCAGAGCAATATGCTGCGTCACATCAATACTCGTTATTTCATTATTACTCGCGTTAATGGTTGAAATATTTACAAAAGCTTCAAGGCCTGTTAGGTCTTCTATGTTGTCATCACTGGAGTTATCTCCAGACAGATATAACGCATTGGTAACCGCTAAGGCTTCATTGATTTGGATCTCTCCATCTGCATTGGTATCTATGATAGGATCATGGTTTAGGAGTCTTGTTTTAAAAATGGGGTCAGGAATAGAAATGTTTTGTGCGTAGAATATTGTCGTACACATTAAAATTAAAAGGCTCGTAAGGGATTTGAAAATGTGCATAGGTATATAGGGTTAAAGAGTTGCTATGGGAAGTTTTCTTTGTTTAAAACTACTTTAAATGTTTTATAAAACCGCTGATTTTCTGATAATTGTGTACTATTATATCTGCTAATTCACGAATCCGAAATGAGTTATTTTCTTTTTTGTAGTTGTCTATTATAACAAGTATTCTCTTTAATAAGGCTAGATTACAAGTGTAAATTTTATTTTTTTAACCCTTAAATTCTCTGCTCTTGTAAATTGAGTTATTTTTGGGCACATGAAGTCTTTCTTGATAAAAAACAAAGAGAATATAGTATGTGTGCTGCTATTTGTCTTGATGCTTGTTCCACAAACTAGAAATCCAATTCAGGTTTTTGTGCAACGCATCTTTTCTTTTAATCCCTCCGAAATTTCCGAAGAGAAAAGAGAGGTGCTTAAAGATTATAATTGGGAGCTGCTCAAGATGACAGGAGGACTTCAAAACCTAAGTGCCTCAAAAGGAAATGTTATTGTTATTAATGTTTGGGCTACTTGGTGCCCTCCTTGTCTTGCCGAAATGCCTTCACTCCAAAACCTCTATGGCGAGTATCAAGACACGGTAGATTTTTATTTCATCTCTCAAGAGAGCCATGCAAAGCTGGCGTCTTTCATGCAAAAAAATGAATATACATTTCCAGTATACACTGCTCAAAGTGAGGCTCCCCAAATGCTATATACAACCACTTTGCCCACCACCTATGTTATATCAAAAAGGGGTGCTATTAGTATAAACAAAACAGGTGCTGCAGTTTGGGATGGTGCAATGATGCATGGTGTACTTAACACCTTATTAAAAGAGTAATATAGTAGTTTGCCAGCTCTTTTTATTTATTTTTGTTTTAAAATAGATACCGACCATCGCAGCCTACACATATCTCCTTGAAACTTCTGTTCATGCTATAAATACCAATCTTTGGAATGCGGTGCAGGATGACAAAAATTGTTTTTTGTCTTTGCCGTATTTAACTGCCATAGCGCAAAGCTTTTCTAACGAGTTAGATTTTTGCTACCTCACTGTTTTGGATACCGAAACATCAAAACCGGTACTAATAGCTTCTTATCAACTGGTCCCTTTTGTATTTAAAGGTGATACACAGCCTCCTAAAATACTACATCATTGCTCTCAAAAAAGTGATGGTTTTTTTATGCTGTATATGCTGGTTTGTGGCAATGTGTTTATGGCCGGTGCGCATGGTTTTTTGAAAAGTAATGACATAGATGATAAGACAGCCTTTGATTTTGTTGAAAAAGGAATGGCAAAGGCTTATAAAATGTTGCGCAAGCAAACAGGAAAGAAGATTTCCGTGCAGCTTTTTAAAGAATTCACTCCCCAAATGCTCTCTAGTAGCTCTTCTTTAGAAGAAAAAGGATATCAAGATTTTGAAATTGACATGTATATGTCTTTGCCTATAGACGCTGCTTGGAGCGCTATAGACTCCTATTTTGACGCCTTTAAAGCAAAATTCAGGACCAAGGCTAGAAGTGTATATGCGAAGGCATCTGCGCTTTCCATACGTTCTTTTTCTGAAACCGAAATTTTAAACAATCATGCAGCAATAGATGTTCTTTTTTTACAGGTTTTAGGAAAGTCTGAGTATCAATTTGGTGTTATGAATGCTATTGGTTTTGCTTCGCTAAAGCAGCATTTAGGAGATCAATTTATTTTTAGGGCAGTATTACGTGAAGATGCTCTTATTGGTTTTAGCACTTCGTTTATTAACGGTTTTTCTTTAGAAGCTAATTTTGTAGGGATCGACTACAATCAAAATATCCAATATGCGGTCTATCAAAGGTTGTTGTATGACTATGTTTCCTTAGCAATAGATAATAAGGTAGAGGTATTGCACTATGGAAGAACGAGTGAGTTGCTTAAAAGCTCACTAGGAGCAATTCCAGTCCCGATGAAGTTATATGCCAAGCATGCGTCAAAAATCACACACTTGCTTATGTCTTCTATTTTGAAAAAGCAGTCTCCAAGCTCTTTTGAGCTTAGAAAGCCTTTTAAAGCTTCTTATTACGAAAAGTAACTATTTCTAAAGACTATTAGGCTTTTGGTGCGTTCTTCTTAGGCGTGTTTGTTTTTTTTTGCTTTTTAGATTCAAAATATTCTAGTAACACAAAAACAGTAAGTAACATTCCTAAAGCATATATTGTGTCTTCAATGGGGATGGTTGTTATTCTGAAATTTAAATTTTCAGCATTATTATACCACACTACTTCATTTTCAATAAAACTACCAGTAAGAACTCCATTAACAATTAAAAAAGGAATGAGTATAATAAGGTATGTTGGTAAGAATGCGGCGAGCTGTGTTGGTTTATAATTGTACACCAAGCCCAATAATATAATCGCGTAGCCAAAGTTTACAAGAGTGTACCATCTATCATAGAAATACCAGAGCGTAATGATTAATATACATTGCAGAGACACATATATAATGGATGTTGTTTTTTTTGAGAACGCAAGGTTTGGAAAGAAGTGCTTGAGCGAGTAATGCGTAAATAGACAGGCGTAAGGAATACAGATAAAAAAGAGCCACTCTTCTATAGGAAGATTAAATAGCTTGAATCCATGTATGTAGTCAGTATTAAATCCCCAAATACCATTATTGGTAAACACAACATCCCAAGATATAAAAAATGCCATCATTATAAAGATGGCTAGAAATAGAGATTTCCATTTCTTGTAAAACTGAAATTTTGGGTAAAAACTAAAAATAAAAGGTATGAGAAAGGAACCTATATTTAAATACAAATACAGATTTTTCATATCCTATCTTTTAAAATATTTAAGTGGCGGAAATAACATACCGTAACATTCTCCTTCTCCTTTTCCAAGGTGCTTGTGATGTATTTTGTGTGCTCTTCTAATTCCTTTTCCATACCAACCATTGGCTTTTCTAAATAGCTTAAAGCGTTGATGTATAAAAATATCATGAACCATAAAATAAGCTAAGCCATAGGCAAATATACCTAAACCTATTGGCAAGCCTCCCCAGAAACCATAATATTCCCAAGCTACAAAGCAACCAATACTTACTGCTGCATAAAATACAAAAAAGAAGTCATTGCGTTCCCACCAGCTTTTGTGGGTTTTGTGGTGATGGTCTTTGTGAACACTCCATAAAAAACCGTGCAT
>JBLHII010000148.1:0-4595 GCA_047616265.1 Minisyncoccia bacterium | reverse complement strand
GTTGAAGACCTGTTGTTAATTTACAACTGGAAAACAGCAATTTTGTTTGCGGTAATTATTTTTATTGTGAGGCCCTTAGGCGTCTTTTTAAGCACGGCAAACTCTGGCCTTAGCACTAAAGAAAAACTATTTATTAGCTGGGTGGGCCCCCGTGGGATTGTTGCGGCAGGTATCGCATCTCTATTTGGAACAAAGCTGGTAGAGCTAGGCGTTCCTGGCGCAGAATACATAACTCCTCTTGTTTTTGGACTTGTGCTTGTTACGGTATTGCTAAACGCAACTACAGCAAGAATGGTGGCTTCTTTATTGGGTGTATTCTTAAAAAAGAGTGAAGGTGTTATGATTATAGGGGGATCTAGGATATCGAGGTTGATAGCCGCCTACCTTCAAAAAAACGACAGGCATGTAGTTCTTGTAGACAGCAACAGAGCTAATGTTGAAAAAGCAAAAGAACTAGGTATTGACGCCTTGTCTGCAAATATTTATAACGATGACCTAAGTGATAATATTGAATTAAGCGACATGGGGTTTTTACTAGCAATGACTGGTAATGATGCTATTAACCGTCAAGCCATGGCTAAGTTTGGAAAAGATTTTGGTGAAAATGGCACCTTTAGATTAATAACTACAGAAGAATTAAAGAGTAATAAAACCAAGGAAAATGACCTCTTTTGTTCAACACATGATTATGTAGAACTTACGCGCGTTGCAGAAGAATATCCGTCCATACAAGAGATTGAGGTTTTTAACCAAAAGGTGTTTACAAATATTATTGACTTGATTAATGAAAACAAAGACGCCATTCCCTTGTTTGTTAAAAGTAAAGACGGAGTAATATCGCTTATTGACAATTTAAAAGAGATAGTAATTAACGAAAACACAACAATAGCATACCTAGGAAGGCCGATGGATTTTGAAGATGTAATGATTGCAAAAAACGAAGAACCTTCAAAAGAAGATTAAAGCAATTCTTTTTTTCACCCTGAAGAAAGAGATAAACGAACGGCTACTCATAAAGGTTTGTTTTAACTGAGCCCCCCAGGAGGTCGTTTAGCTGTTTCCAACAACGGGGGCCATACGCAAGCAATAGCAAAACAAGACAATATAAAAACGGTAAATTTAAAAAAGCGCTCTAAGAGCGCCTTTTTAATTAATCATTTAACTTAAGTACGGCCATAAACGCCTCTTGTGGAATCTCCACATTACCTACTTGACGCATGCGCTTCTTTCCTTTTTTCTGCTTTTCTAAAAGCTTGCGCTTCCTTGAGATATCACCTCCATAACACTTTGCAGTTACATCTTTACGGACCGCTTTTACGGTTTCACGAGAAATAATTTTAGCGCCAATTGCGGCCTGTATTGGGATATCAAACTGTTGTCTTGGGATAAGTTGCCGTAATTTTTCACACATCTTTTTACCAATATCTTGGGCATTGTCTTGGTGCAACAAAGAAGACAACGCGTCTACGATGTTTCCATTTAATAAAACATCCAGCCTTACTAGCTTAGACTCACGCATACCGATTGGGGCATAATCAAAAGATGCATATCCTTTTGAAACAGTTTTTAAACGATCGTAAAAATCAAATACAATTTCTGCTAAGGGCATATCAAAAGTCAATTCAACTCGCTCTGTGGTTAAATAGGTTTGGTTCGTGATTTGCCCGCGTTTTTCAATACATAACGACATTACGTTACCAACAAAATCTGATTTTGTAATAATCGTTGCCTTGATATAAGGCTCTTCCATGCGGTTTAGTTTAGAGGGATCGGGTAAATCACTTGGGTTGTTGACTAAAAGAACAGTGTCTGGTTCTCTATTGGTGTATGCATTGTACGAAACGTTAGGCACCGTTGTAATCACCGTCATGTCAAATTCGCGCTCTAACCTTTCTTGAATGATCTCTAGGTGTAACATTCCTAAGAACCCACATCTAAAACCAAAGCCTAGGGCAGCAGAGCTCTCTGGTATAAAAACCAAAGAGGCGTCGTTAAGCTGCAATTTCTCCATAGAAGCACGCAGCTCCTCGTAGTCTTCTGTGTCTACAGGGTAAATACCTGCAAAAACCATAGGCTTAACATTTTCAAAACCTTTAATCATTTTAGTTGTAGGACTTTTTGCATCTGTTATGGTGTCGCCCACTTTTATTTCTTTGGCCTCTTTAATACCCGTTATAAGGTATCCAACATCTCCTGTAGAAACTACTTTTTTTGGAGTTTGGGTCAAATTAAGGGTACCCACCTCATCTGCATAATACGTTTTGCCGGTGGCCATAAATTTAATATGCTGTCCTTTTTTAATCTCACCGTTTAAAACTCTAAAATAGGTTTCAACACCCCTAAAAGGGTTGTACACAGAATCAAAAATTAAAGCCTGTAAAGACTCTTCCTTGACTCCTTTTGGTGCAGGAATTCTTTCTATAATAGCGGTTAGTATTTCGGTAATACCAATACCTGTTTTTGCGCTGGCAGGAATTATCTCTTCTGGATCACAGCCTAAAAGGTCAACAATGTCATCAGTTACTTCTTCTGGACTCGCAGAGGGAAGGTCTATTTTATTGAGTACAGGAATGATCTCTAAATCGTTTTCTAGTGCAAGATACAGGTTGGAAATAGTTTGTGCCTGGATGCTTTGTGCCGCATCTACCACCAATAGAGCCCCTTCACAAGCTGCGATAGAGCGTGAAACTTCATAAGAAAAATCTACATGGCCAGGCGTGTCAATTAAGTTTAAAACATATTCTTCTCCCTTGTGCGTATAATTCATCTGGATAGCGTGGCTTTTAATGGTTATACCACGTTCCCGTTCTATATCCATATTGTCAAGCAGTTGCGCTTGAGATTCGCGCTCTGTAACAGCTCCTGTGGCCGCCAGGAGCCTGTCCGCCAGAGTACTTTTACCGTGATCAATATGGGCAATAATGCAAAAATTGCGTATGTTCTTCATGTAGCTTGTTGTTTGAAAACAATAATTTGCAAGCATATCAAGCAAATTTAAGGCTGTAAAGATACCATAAAAGGGCATCATGTACACAAGTTCCCTTTAATCGATTTTTTGTAAAATCATGAAAATGTTTCGACAGAAATTGACATCTTTGTGATAGCTTCCAATTAACTTTCATGATTTTAGCGTCTTTTTTATGCGGCACAATCTAGTTTTTTTATCCATAAGGCCAATCAGCCTAGGGAACACTATAAAGGCTGTGCTTTTGTTTTTTACGCTTTTGCCCATAGCCTCTTTTGCTCAGCAAAGCAATATAGGCGGGACTGTTTTAGACCAAAAGAATGTGCCAATTTCTTTTGTGACGGTTCTTATCCAGGAACGAACCACAGATAAAGGTAGTGCGGCAGAGTTTGTTTCTATAAAAGGAACCACAACAGATGACCTAGGAAATTTCACTATTGAAAACCTAGAACATACAAACTATACCCTGCACTTTAGCTTTATTGGCTTTGAGACACAGACCAAGAAAATAACTCTTACAACGAACACTTTTGTTGGCGAGATTATTCTTTTTGAAAGCAGCGAGACACTCGATGAGGCAGTTATTACTGTTAAAAGACCAATCATTCAAAAAGGCCCTGGCCGACTTACTTTTAATGTAGAAAACACCTCGGTGGCAACAGGAAGCACAATAGATGTGCTTAAAAGAACTCCTGGTGTTGTTGTTTCAGAGCGGGGTCTTTTAGTAAAAAACAGCACGCCGGTACTATACATAAATAACAAGCGCGTGTACCTTTCTTCCGAAGAAACGCTTTCTTTGTTGGGAAGTATGGACGCTGCTCTTATAAAATCTTTGGATGTTATTACAAATCCTTCTTCAAAATATGACGCAGATGCAGGAACGGTTGTAAACATTAACACCACGAGGGCTGTTGTCGTTGGTTACAAGGGGTCTGTAAACGGAACCTACGAGCAGGCGGTGTATGCAAAACAGAGAATAGGGACGTCACATTTTTACAAGAATGATTGGCTAAATGCATACGGAAGCTATTCTTTTTCACCTAGAAAAGAATATAAAGAAGACGATAATAATACCCGCTTTTTTTTAGCAAATGAAGCAACTACAAACGGGTATAGAGATTCTTTTTTTACCAGAGAAACAAAAAGTAATGCGCATCAAGGTAATGCGGTATTGGACATTACCGCAAATGAGAACCATTCCTTTGGGTTTAGCGCGAATGTTTTTATTTCGCCAAACAAAAGCTATCAAAATAAGGCGCTGTCTTTTAATACAAACAGCCAACAACAACTAGACTCCACTTTTACTACTGCGAGTAGCTCTATGAGAAATACATCAAACTTGGCGTTTAACGCGAACCACACTTGGATACTAAATACTGCTGGGGCTCAATTGGTTACCGACGCGAACTATGTTTCTTACAACGCAGACAGATATCAAGATGTTGCTACCAATTATTTTTCAGCAAACGGGGCGCCCACTCGGAGCAATAATTTTATAACAGTCGGAAGCCAAGAAAGCGCTATAGCAACAGGCCAAATAGATTTAAGTATTCCAGCACATTCTGGCGCACTTGAGAGCGGAGTGAAGTATAGTCGTGTTGAAACTAATAGCGACACGGATTTTCTTGAT
>JBLHII010000147.1:0-4632 GCA_047616265.1 Minisyncoccia bacterium | reverse complement strand
CCAGGAGTTCTTTTGTAAGTTAATTGACCTAAAATTGTTCCTTTTTCTGTTGTTATTTTAACGTAAATACCGTCTTGCATAATCGTTTTTTAAATGATTTTTTTTCAAAGCTTCTGCTTTGGATTTTGAAAGCGCAAAGTTACTCTTTATCATTTCATAAATCAATACTTATTTTTTAAAATTTAAGAAGTGGACATGAGCTTAATAAAGAAGCCCTCCTGCCAAATGCAGTAGGGCTTACGTTAGCATATTTTAAGAAAAAAGTACATCTAAACTAGTTTGCTACTTCACTAATAAACTTGATTCTGTAGACACGAAGTTCTTCATCATCATAATCTCCATCAAACTCTTCCATGGCAGCATCAATTTTATCTGTCTCAGACTCTAAGAAATATTCATGGATTTCTTCTTGCTGGTCTTCATCTAGCATTTCATCTACCCAATAACTAATGTCTAACTTAGTGCCGCTGTAGACAATAGCCTCCATTTGCTTGATGAGTTCATTCATGGGAAGCCCTTTGGAGTTTGCTATATCTGTGAGAGGTAATTTTCTATCTACGTTTTGAATAATATATAATTTGTTTGCACTATTGCTCCCTGTAGATTTTACGACCAAGTCATCTGGGCGCTCTATCTCGTTTTCGACCACATATTTTTTAATGAGTGAAACAAAGTTCTTACCATATTTATTTGCTTTTCCTTCTCCCACACCGTGAACATTAGAAAGCTCTTCTATGGTAATAGGATATTTTAGAGCCATATCTTCAAGAGATGGCTCTTGAAAAATCACATAGGGTGGTAAGCTTAGTTTATCTGCTGTAGTTTTAAGTTCAGCTTTGAGTAATTTAAAAAGAGTTTCATCAGCCACTAAACCACTGCCCTTGTTATCCAGAATGACAGCATCATCATTAGCTTCTTTAAAAGAATGATCTTCCGTCATCATAAAAGATGTTGGTCTTTCTATAAAGTCAATACCCTTTTGAGTTAGCTTTATAACGCCATAGGTCTCAATATCTTTCCTTATATACTTGGCTACTAAAAGCTGGCGTAATAATGCCATCCAGTAATACCCTTCATAGGCAACTCCTATGCCGAAAAAAGTTTGCTTGTCAGTTCTATGAGATTTAATAAGTGCATTTGCATTCCCTATAATTACATTAACAACATCCTTGCTCTTATAATGTTCGTTAGTTTCGTTAATGATACGTAATAATTTTTGAGCTTGGATTTGAGCCTCTTGCTTGGTTTTTGGATTACGCATATTGTCGTCCATCTGTCCTCCGTCACCCGTATCAGTATCAAATTCTTCACCAAAGTAGTGAAGAATGAATTTTCTTCTAGACATAGACGTTTCAGCAAAAGCAACTACTTCTTGTAGTAATGCGTGTCCTATTTCCTGTTCTGCAACAGGCTTACCGCTCATAAATTTTTCGAGCTTTTCAATATCTTTATAGCTATAGTATGCTAAACAATGACCTTCTCCTCCATCTCGACCAGCACGACCGGTTTCTTGATAATAGCTCTCTATACTTTTAGGGATATCATTATGAATCACAAAACGAACATCTGGTTTGTCGATTCCCATACCAAAGGCAATGGTAGCTACAACCACATCTGCATCTTCCATCAGAAACATGTCTTGGTGTCTTACCCGAGTTTTAGCATCTAATCCTGCATGATAAGGCACTGCCTTTACACCATTTACTTGCAGTATTTGAGCCAATTCCTCTACTCGTTTTCTACTCAAACAATACACAATACCACTTTTGCCCTCATGCTGCTTTACAAAACGAATGACATCTGCATCAACATTTTTAGTTTTTGGACGAATTTCATAGTATAAATTAGGCCTATTAAAAGATGCTTTAAATGTATTTGCATCGCTCATCCCTAAATTCTTGAGAATATCTTCCTGAACCTTAGGAGTAGCCGTTGCTGTTAACCCTATAATGGGAATATTATCTCCAATTCTTTTAATGATCGCTCTAAGGTTTCTGTACTCTGGTCTAAAATCATGCCCCCACTCACTAATACAGTGTGCCTCATCAATGGCAACAAATGAAACTTTCTCTTGTTGAAGAAAATCAACATATTCATCTTTAGTTAAAGATTCTGGAGCTACGTATAGTAACTTAGTGATCCCATTACTAATATCTTCTTTTACCTGTTTAACTTCTGTTTTATTGAGGGAGGAGTTTAATACATGAGCAATCCCTTCTTCTGAAGATAATGCACGAAGCACATCTACTTGATTTTTCATCAAAGCAATTAAAGGAGAAACAACAATAGCTGTTCCTTCTTGCATTAATGCTGGCAATTGATAACATAAAGATTTACCGCCGCCTGTAGGCATAATAACAAACGTATTCTTTTTATCAAGAATACTCTTAACTACGGTTTCTTGTAGTCCTTTGAATTTAGAAAATCCAAAAAAATGTTTCAGCGCAGCGTATAATTCAGTGTCACTCACGAGACTTATTTGTTTTTATTATTTCAGTCTTACTACAAAATAATTGTTTTTACTTAGGAACAATTGTAATTTTGTAGTTTGTAGATAGTATTTGTATGGTAAGGTATGCATTTATTACTTCAAGACTTACTATATTTAGTATGTAATAATAAAAATAGTTATTTCTTATAAAGTGACAAACTTTAAAAAGCAAAAATTTTGGATAACGATAGAATTATTTCAGTAGCAAAACAAACCATCGAAACAGAAAGTAGGGCAATTTCAAACCTAGTTTCATTGGTAAACGAAGAATTTGCAGAAGCAGTACGGTACATTTATAAAAGCAATGGACGAGTAATTGTTACCGGAATAGGTAAAAGCGCAAACATTGCCACTAAAATTGTTGCTACCTTAAACTCCACAGGAACTCCCTCTATATTTATGCATGCAGCAGACGCAATTCATGGTGACCTTGGAACGGTACAAGAAAATGACAGTGTAATTTGTATTTCAAAAAGCGGAAACACACCCGAGATTAAAGTATTAGTTCCTCTTATTAAAGCTATTGGAAATAAATTAATTGCTATTACATCCAATAAAGATAGTTTCCTAGGTGTTCAAGCAAACTATATTTTAAACGCATACGTAGAGAAAGAAGCTTGCCCTAATAATCTTGCTCCTACCTCTAGCACAACAGCTCAACTAGTTATTGGTGATGCATTGGCAATGGCACTTTTGGATCTAAGAGGATTTTCAAGCAGTGATTTTGCAAAATTCCATCCTGGAGGATCTCTTGGGAAACAGTTATACCTCCGCGTTAGCAACTTAACAGAACTTAATGAAAAACCCCAGGTAGCACCCGACACAGATGTGAAAGATGTCATTATGGAAATATCTAAAAAAATGCTAGGTGTTACCGCTGTTATTGAAGGTGCTCATATAGTTGGTATTATTACCGATGGAGATTTACGTCGCATGATGGCCACCAATGATAGCTTTAAAGGGCTAACGGCAAAAGACATCATGAGTAAAAACCCAAAAATAATAGACAATAACGCAATGGCAGTAACAGCCATGGAATTAATGGAAACCAACGGTATCACACAAATTCTTGCTCAAGAAAATGGTGTTTATTGTGGTGTTGTTCATATTCACAACTTGACCAAGGAAGGAATTATATAATAGTCCGTAGTGAAAAATTTTAAATAATGACAAAACAAATAGGTACCCCTACCCCAGGTAAAGAGATGTCTTTCATGAATCACCTTGAAGAATTAAGGTGGCATTTAATACGTGTAAGTATTGCTGTTGTAGTGATCGCTTTGGGTGCATTTTTGGCAAAGCATTTTGTATTTGATGTACTATTACTTGGTCCAAAAAGCCAGGATTTCCCTACCTACAAATTATTATGCAAATTTTCTAACATGATTGGCATAGAAGATAGTTTCTGCTTTAAAGAAGAATCCTTTAGAATACAAAGCAGAACTGTAGCAGGACAATTTTCTGCTCACATCTGGACTTCAATCACCCTAGGTTTTGTCGTAGCATTTCCATATATATTATTTGAATTTTGGCGATTTATTAGTCCTGGTTTACGAACGAATGAACGCAAAAGCAGTCGTGGTTTTATCATCATTGCATCTTTATTATTTTTCACAGGAGTCCTTTTTGGATATTACGTAGTGACGCCATTATCAATAAACTTTTTAGGAAGCTATCAAGTTAGTGATCAGGTTTTTAATGATTTTGATTTAAGTAGTTATACCGGGCTTGTTCGTACTTCTGTATTAGCGAGTGGCCTTATTTTTGAATTACCTATATTGATATTTTTCCTGACCAAAATAGGCGTAGTAACGCCAGAATATCTCAGAAAATATAGGAAATTTGCTTTGATTATTGTTTTGGTTTTATCTGCGATCATAACACCTCCAGATATTGCTAGTCAAGTAATCGTAGCCGTTCCAATAATTATACTATATGAAATAAGCATCACCATATCAAAAAGGGTACTTCGACGAGAAGCTAAAAGAAAAGCAAAAAGGTAATTCTGAAGAAGCATTAAACACTTCGCCTATTTTTAAAAAAATAAATACATTTGTAAGCAACAAAAATTTCCATCTAAAAAATTCTATATGAAATTAAAAGCTGAAAATTTAATGAAACAGTATAAGGGCCGTAAGGTT
>JBLHII010000146.1:0-4661 GCA_047616265.1 Minisyncoccia bacterium | reverse complement strand
TTACGTGGCATGCAAGATGTAAAATTACCAACCCTTATTACTTTTATTGCTTACTGGGTTGTTGGTTTTCCCGTCATGTATTATCTAGGCTTGTTTACAGACTATGGTAGTGCTGGAATTTGGATGGGCTTATTGGCAGGTCTAACGGTTTCTGGCATCCTGTTATCATGGAGATTCCATGTGCTTTCTAAAAAATTGATTTCTAGTAATTAGGTTTTACAAGTAAAATACTAGTGTGTTGTGAAGTAGCTAAAAAATAAGTTATTTTAAAGAGACTGCCTCAAGATGTTGTTTGTGAATTTGCTAGAAAAAATCACGCTTACATTTTAAAATTCAAAACAGCTCACGATTTTAGTTTCTGCTCCTTTGTTTGATGTGTGGCGTTGAGTGTATGTACCCGAGTTTTTTTATTGTAATTTTGTAGTGCTTTATGCTATGATTTAAAAATAAGCTAATCTTATAACTGATACCAAATATTCATGGAATTTCCAAAATACCTTTTAGGCGATAACAGCGACTATCCATCTGCTGTTTTTGTAATTCATACTGTTTTCCCTCGCTTTATTATAAACCTTGAAAATGATGAGGTAGAATGGTTAGAAGATTTTGACTCGCAAGATCAAGAGGAGCTTGAATCGGAGACTGAAAATTTTATTCGTGAAGCCAGTGCGTTTTATGATAGAGAAATAGAACGATACGAGGATGATTGATACGTTATTACACTATGACGAACAATTATTTCTATACCTAAATAACTTAGGGAATCCCTCCTGGGATGAGTCTTGGCGAATCATTACTAAAAAGTGGTCTTCTATACCCTTGTATGTATTATTGCTATTCTTAGTCTTTAAAAAATTTGGAATAAAAGCCACATTTATTGTGATGCTTTGTGCTGCGGTCATGATAACTGCAACAGACCAACTAGCAAATTTATTTAAATACATATTATTTAAAAGACCACGTCCTTGCCGTGTTGAAGAACTGCAAGCACTTATGCGTTTTGTGGCAGATGGCTGTGGTAGGTATGGTTACTTTTCTGCACATGCAGCTAGCAGTATGGCAGCAGCAGTATTTATAGGGCTGTTATTAAAACCGTACTACAAAACATTACCTTTTCTATTGCTACTATGGGCAGCTGTTGTAGCATATTCTAGAATTTATTTAGGTGTGCATTACCCCTTAGATATTATTACAGGTATGTTTTTTGGCGCTTGGATTGGACTTGCTATCTTCAAACTTAATCAATGGGCAATGCAGCGTTTTTTGGCATAGAAACTAAAAACAAATCTCTCCAGAGCCTACCATTATACTTTTTATGAGATGGACTATTAATATTGATATCATACCTAGATACTTTTTGAATACGATAGTTTTTAAAAGCTTCTTTAAGGTTTGACTCGTCCCCGCCTCCTACCAAAACTGCAAAGGTTTTTTCATCAGGAAGGGTTGTTGTTTGGTTTTGATTATAAATAACTGGAATACTACTGCCATACTCCCAAATGATCTCTGGTGTAAAATAAGCGAATTCATATACGGGTATCTTGTTTTCTGCCTCCCATTGTTTTAATGCTGTAAATGATTTGTATGCATTATTCTGGAATGTTGCTTTAGATAATGGCATTCCAAAACAAACAAGGCATACGATCAATAATATTGTTGCCGAAAAAACACGTTTTATTTTTTTTTGAAAGAGTTGTAAGAAAATAAAGACCCCAATAATAAATGAAGATATTGATACTGCAGCAAACCAAATCCAGGGTACCTGTGTAATATCTTTTAAAAAGAGATAGCCAATTACAGGGAGCATAACTCCAATAAGCCCTATAATTCCAAAGTTAATATATACAGGTATGATTTCTTTTTTATCTGAAAGATTTGCAAACCTTCTAAAAAGGTATTCTATATAGAATCCAGTATTTAAGGCTAATGGCAGTAGTACAGGAAGTAAGTACCTTGATTTTTTCTCGGGAATAATAGATAAGAGCACTACAGATATAAGTGTCCATAGAAGTGTAAATTGATACCCTTTTTTGAAAAACACCCTATTTTTTAAATATGGGTACAACAAGCCTATAAATGCTGGGATACTCCAAATTCCACTTTGGGTAAAAAAGCTCCAGTAATAATAAAAAGGACGTACGTTATAATTGGACCAATTTGCGGTTTCTTTAGAAGTAGTGGCGAGTACTTTTTCTGTGTCAAAAATATAAATATATACATGCCACCAGCTAGAAAGTAGGAGTGCTACTATTAAAAATAAAAGAAGAGGGAGTATTGATTTTGTTCCTTTTTTGTAGTTAAAAACAAAACCATATGCTAGTAAGAAAGGCAGTAGTAACGTATATAAAGAAACAGGCCCTTTACTCATAAAAGAACACCCAAAAAACAAAGCAGCAATAAGTGCGCGTTTGTATTTTTTTTCTTGAGAACTAAAAAGCAAATACAATTGGTAAATAGCAACCATCATAAAGCCATGTGTAAAAATATCCCATTGGCCGTTTCTTCCAGAAAAAACAATGAAAAATGAGGTGGCTAGGATTAAACTACTTATGAAAGCATAGGTGTTATTATTTGTTAGTTTTTTTGCAAAAACATAGGTTGTTAATATCATCAGTATAGAAACAAGTGCTGCTGGTATGCGCATTGCAAACACACTTTTTATACCAAACAAGAAGGCAGAACCGGCAGAAAGCCAAGTTGGTAAGGGCGGTTTTTGATATCGTGGTTCTTCATTTAAAGTAGTGAGGACCCAATTTCCTTTTTGTAACATTTCACGAGCAGTAACAAAGTTTCTAGCCTCCATGATATTGACCCATAAAGCATCTAAATGTACCATGAATATAGCAATACAAAGAAGTGTTAGTAGGAGGAAAGGGTATTTATTAAGATACTTCATAGTGTTCTTTTTTCCAAATAAATATATTTCGGGTGTATATAATTAAGCCTGCACAATGCCCAACAAACAATACGGGATCTTCTCTCAAAATAGCATAGCATAAAATTAATGCAGCACCCACGACACTCATCCTCCAAAACCCAAGTGGTAACTGAGATGTTTTGTTTTTTTCTGAAGTAATCCATTGGTAGACAAATCGAAGTGTAAATATTACCTGCGCTATAATACCTAGAGTGAATAACCAGGTAGGTATGGCTTTATTTTTAAAAAGCGTAACGATGTCATATTCTCCATTATTATAGCCGTAGATTACTATGATGATCGGAAAAACAAGCAGCAACCATTGTAAAGCCTTAGGTGATTTTTGCCATTGGCCTTGTAATTGAAGATTTCTAATGTAGATATAGTAGGTGAGTGCCTGCCCTAACATAATTGCAAAGTCATCTCGTAAGTAGCCGTATACAAATAACAAAAATGAAGCCAGTAAACTTAGCTTCCAGAATAATGATGGGGTAACTACCTTATTTTTTTTTTCGGAAAGCATCCATTGCAGTAGCAAACGTCCAGAAAATAGGAGTTGCGCTATAAAACCAATAGTATAGATGATCCAATCACTCATCCTTTTTTTGAAATGCTATAGTTAATGTATTTTTTCTTCATCCATAGGTAAGCAAAACAGTCCATTAAGGGGCCTAGTAGTCTATTCCAAACTCCAAATTTTGCGGTACCAGCAACTCTAGGAAAATGCCGAACTGGAATTTGAGTGACCGTGCCTTCTTGTAATAAAATCATGGCAGGTAAAAAACGATGCAAGCCTTTAAACATCGGAATACGTTTTGCATATTCTGTTTTAATTACTTTTAAGGGACATCCAGTATCATCCATACCATCATGGGTAAACCCACGGCGAATACTATTGGCAATGATCGAAGACATGTTTTTCACAAAATTATCTTTCCTCTCTGAACGAACTCCTGTTACTAAGTCAAAAGTATCTGTATGTTCTAATAATTTATTAAAGTCTTCTGGAGCTGTTTGTAAATCACTGTCTATATATCCTACAAGATCAGAAGTTACATGATCAAAACCAGCTTTGATAGCAGCACTAAGGCCTTTGTTTTCTTTGAATGAGATAAATCTAAAAACTTCATTTCTGCTGCACATACTGTCAATCATTGCCAGGCTATTGTCGGTAGACCCGTCATTCACAAAAAGAATAGCCGTTTTTTTTATAGCTATTTTAGCATAGGCCAATAATTCTTTTTCAACACGGTCTAAATTATCTTCTTCATTATAAACAGGAACTATAATAGTAAAATCGTACATATTGTTTGAATAAGATGTTTTTGTAAAAGTATTGTTTTTTAAAGAATGATTGCCATATAAAAGTCAAAGTTAAAAAATCGAGTCTTACCGCTAAAACAGGAGATCAATCTCGAACTAAGGCAAACATCAACAAGGCTTTGGAAGTGCTGGGGTATGATCCTAAAGCCACTCTTAGAAAAGGTTTGGAAGCACAAATAGCTTGGTGTAAAAGGATTGTTATAAGGCTTCTTCTTTTTTAATTTCTTCAAGAAAATCTTTTAAAGCAACACCATAGGTAGATGCTTTAATTCTTGGGGTTAGTGTTTTGTATATAGTATCTAGATATTTTGTGTTTGCATTATAGATTTCACTAAGCGCTAAAAAAGGAGCAATTTCATAATCTTTATTATTAAGTGCGTAATTAACAGTTGCTAAATAGCTACTTGTTAAAACTCTTTTT
>JBLHII010000145.1:0-4698 GCA_047616265.1 Minisyncoccia bacterium | reverse complement strand
AAAGAATCTGTAGGTTTTTTGGTTGCAGTTAAAGAAGCATTAGAAAACCCAACAGCACTATTAATGGATGGTGATGTTAAAAAAGCACTAGAGCTTTAAGATATAAAGACCCGAATAAAAAAAAGGCTCATACAACGTATGAGCCTTTTTTTTATTTTTTTAAATGCTTTAGCGTCACAAAAAAAGAAGCTTTATAAAACATTCCTTATTTGAGGTACATGCAATTACGTCCATAATCAATAACAGCACTGTATTTCTTTAGGTAGTCTGCCCCTAAAATTCCATGAACAATTGTTGGGTCTACTTGTGAAATGGCTTTGTTTACGTGAGATAAATCAAACAATATAAATGAGATGTTTTTTGTAATATGCTTTTGTAGCTCCAGTATGTTATTTGAGGCACGTGCAGTTTTCATGTTTGATGCTCCAGCTCCAGCAGCAGTAACATCACTCTCTTCTTTAATGAGGTTAAACAAAGCAACGTATTCAAGACCAATGCAGCTTGAAGAAGCTCCGGTATCCACAATAAAAACACCCTTTATTAAGTTAAGCTTTACTTGACAAGTATAATGACCTGTAGACATCTTACGCAGTAAAATTCTTTGAAAACCTTTAGCTTCTAGTAAATTTCTTAATTGCACGCTTGTTTTTTAACAAATATAGTAAACAAAATAGCTAGCTTTGTAATCATGTTGACAGATACACATACACACTTATATAGCGAGGCTTTTGACGAGGATAGAGCAGCTATGATGGAACGAGCTTTAGCACAAGGGGTCTCACGTTTTTTTATACCTGCTATTGATGCAAGTTGTGCCAAAGCTATGTATGACTTAGAAGCTGCCTACCCAGATGTTGTGTATTTAATGATGGGGTTGCATCCAACATCGGTAAAAGAAAATTACAAAGAGGAGTTGGCTTTTGTGGCAAAACAACTTGAAGAACGTTCTTTTGTAGCCATGGGGGAAATAGGGATAGATTTGTATTGGGACACCAGTACTTTAGAAATACAGCGAGAGGCTTTTATATATCAAATTAGATTGGCTAAAAAATATAAATTGCCTATTGTTATTCATTGTAGAGATGCCTTTGATGCCGTTTTTGAAGTGTTAGAACAAGAAAAAGGAGCTGACTTGTTTGGCATATTTCACTGTTTTACGGGCACCTTGGAACAAGCAAATCAAGCTATAGGGTATAATATGAAACTTGGTATTGGAGGTGTGGTTACATTTAAAAATGGTAAGATTGACCAATATCTTAATCAAATTGACTTAAAGCATATTGTATTAGAAACAGATGCTCCATATCTCTCACCAGTTCCTCATAGAGGAAAAAGAAACGAAAGTAGTTACCTGTCTTTGATTGCCAATAAAGTAAGTACATTGTATCAAATTTCAGAAGCCCACGTGGCTGAAACAACTACTGCAAATGCCGAGGCAATTTTTAAGATCTAAAACCCACACTTTCATATGACTACGCATACGAGCACTATTTTATTAATTTATACCGGAGGAACTATTGGTATGATTAAGGATTCCGAAACGGGAAGTCTTAAAAATTTCAATTTTAATGACTTACTCCAATATATACCAGAGTTAAATTTATTAGATTGTGATATAGATACCTATAGTTTTGAAGCACCTATTGATAGTTCAAATATGTGCCCTGCATATTGGCAGCAACTGGTAACTATTATAGAAAAGGAGTATGATCGCTTTGATGGTTTTGTAATTTTACATGGCAGTGATACTATGTCCTACAGTGCTTCCGCAGTAAGTTTTATGTTAGAGAATTTAAGTAAGCCAGTTATCTTTACTGGGTCTCAATTGCCTATTGGAGATTTGCGTACAGACGCAAAAGAAAACTTGATCACATCTATACAGTTGGCGGCATTAAAAGAAAATAATGTATCAGTCATTAAGGAGGTTGGATTGTATTTTGAATACAAATTATATAGAGCAAACCGGACTACAAAAATAAATGCTGAGCACTTTGAGGCGTTTGCATCTTTAAATTATCCTGCACTAATCCAGAGTGGCGTCAACCTTTCTGTGAATTATAGCGCCTTGTTAGTGCCGGAGAACAAACCCTTGTTGGTTCACAAAGATTTGGAATCAAGAATCCTATTGGTAAAAATGTTTCCAGGCATTACAAGAGAAACCGTGGAACATCTCTTTTCTCTTAATACAATTAAAGGACTTGTTCTTGAAACCTATGGTAGTGGAAACTTAACGACTGAAGCTTGGTTTATCGCTGCATTAAAAAAAGTTATTGATTCCGGTATTCCTGTAATTAATGTAACACAGTGTTCAGGTGGCAGTGTGGTTATGGGGCATTATGAAACGAGCGTAGCATTAAAAAAGATGGGTGTGATTAGCGGGAAAGATATTACAACAGAAGCTGCACTAGCAAAGCTAATGTACTTGTTAGCGCGGAAAGACGTGCAGCAAGACTTTAAAACAATCTACGAGACTTCATTGCGAGGTGAAATGAGTTAATATTTAAGCAGAATAGCAGCTGCTGAAATATAAAATATTGTTTCTTTGTAAACGATATAAAATTAGAGAGGTGGCCGAGTGGCTTAAGGCGCACGCTTGGAAAGCGTGTATACGGCAACGTATCGAGGGTTCGAATCCCTTCCTCTCTGCAAAAAAACCAACAAACATCCAAGACTTTTAAAGACAGAAACTCCCTTTCTAAATATGTCTGAGAGATTGGATGTTTTGATTAGATGCTTTACCAGGTTTTTACTAAAAGTGTGTTCAAAAAAAATAGCAAGAAGCAGATACAATGAGGGAGCAAAAACCTTTCATTTCTTTTTATTTTAATTATTTGCAATAAATAGAATCCTTAGACGAGGCTTTCATGTTAATTTTGGTATAAAAATTGATATAGTGTAAAGAGAACATTTCTCATTATATTTCAGTAAATAGTTAATTATTAGGAGGTATAAGCTCCTCGGTCATCATAAAAACTATAAATTATAATAGCAACCTGTATATTCTTGTTTTTTACACAATTATTTTTATATCTTTAAAACCTAAATTTAACTGAAAATTAAAATTAAACTTTAAGTCTATAGCAATGAAAAAATTATTTTCTATTATGGCAATTGCCGCACTTGTTTTTGCGGGATCATTAACAGCAAATGCTGCAGCGCCAACAAATTCAACCTCACTAGTAGCAGCAGCTACGATAACTCTTGTACAAGATGATGCAGCAGAAGAGGTAGATAACAGAACATGGCACCAGAAACTAAAAGAACGTTTCATACAAGGGGGTCCTGGTTTTATGGGAATTGTACTAGTATGTTTAATACTAGGTCTTGCTATGGCAATTGAAAGAATTATATTTTTAAATCTTTCTACCACAGATACTCAAAAATTAGCTGAAGGTGTAGAAGAAGCACTTAAAAGTGGTGGTGTAGAAGCTGCAAAAGAAGTGTGCAGAAACACCAAAGGACCTGTAGCATCTATCTACTATCAAGGGTTAGAGCGTGCAGATGAGAGTATTGAAGCTGCAGAGAAAGCGGTTGTAGCCTATGGAGGGGTACAGATGGGACAACTAGAGAAAAATGTTTCTTGGGTTTCACTATTTATCGCTTTGGCTCCTATGCTTGGTTTCATGGGTACAGTAATTGGTATGATTACAGCCTTTGACAAAATTGAAGCAGCCGGAGACATGAATCCTTCACTAGTAGCAGGTGGTATTAAAGTAGCCTTATTAACAACAGTATTTGGACTTGTTGTAGCGATTATTCTTCAAATATTTTATAATTACATTATTGCAAAAATTGACAGTATTGTAAACTCTATGGAAGACGCATCAATTACACTAATTGATATGTTGATTGACTACAAAAACAAAAAATAATCTTTAAAAGAACCAAACAATGGGTTTATATAAAATTTCTAAAATAGTAGCTTTAGTTCTTGGTGTAGCTGGTGTCCTTCTTTGGGGGATGTTGATGGTAAAAGGAGATAAAGCTGTAATAGCTAGTGGAGGAGAGGGTCTAGATTCTTTTCTTTATGTAGCGTATTTAACTTTTACAATATTACTTATAACTGTTGTGGTTTTTGTTGTTAAAGGGATACTAGGCGGTGATGTTAAAAAAACACTTATGTCTGTAGGCGCCTTTTTGCTCATATTTGTTATTTCCTATGTAATGGCCGATGGTGTAGAATCCTTCACCAAAGACGGAGAGTTAGTAACAGCTCAAACCTCAAGATATATAGGCACAGGACTTTACGCCTTTTACATTTTGTCTGTGGTAGCAATTATTGCAATGGCATTTAGTGGAGTAAAAAAATTAACAACTCGATAATATGGGAAGAAGAGCAACACCAGAGGTGAATGCTGGTTCTATGGCAGATATTGCGTTTCTATTACTTATCTTTTTTCTGGTAACAACTACCATAGAAAAAGACAAAGGAATTGCACGTCAATTACCGCCTAAGCAGGACGAGCAACCTCCAGTTGATATTAAAGAAAAGAATATTTTTGTTGTTACTGTAAATAAGGAAAATCAAATCCTTGCAGACAATGAGCTAATGAATATCGAAGACATCAGAGAAGCAGCCATTTCTTTTTTAGATAATGGTGGTGATGGATCTTGTAACTATTGTAAAGGGGATAAAAATCCTTCTTCTTCAGACAATCCAGACAAAGCTATTATCACGGTAAAGAGTGATCGAGAAAC
>JBLHII010000144.1:0-4765 GCA_047616265.1 Minisyncoccia bacterium | reverse complement strand
AAAGCTCGAACATTATTGCGCCTATCAAGAGCGTTGTCATAAGGAGGTCACCCAAAAATTATATGATATGAAGATGATTCCTGAGGCGAGAGACAAGATTATTGTGCACTTATTACAACATAATTTTTTAAATGAAGAGCGCTTTGCTCAGGCTTATACCCGAGGGAAATTCAGAATAAAAAAATGGGGCAAACAGCGCATCCAGTTGGAGCTCAAACGACGCGATATTAGTAAAACGATAATAACCATTGCTCTCAAAGAAATTAGTGATGTGAATTATTACAATACGTTTCATGCTTTAGCAGAAAAAAAAGTAGAGACCATAAGAGAAACAAATGCTCAAAAGAAACGAAAAAAATTAGCAGATTACCTTTTTTATAGAGGTTGGGAAAGCCATTTGGTGTATGATAAAATACGAGAGTTAATTCCATAAAAAAGGTTCTAAAATTACTAATTTTAGAACCTTTTTTATTGTCTTTTTACTGCTATAAGTTAAACGTAGCTCCTAGAGTAACTGTAAATTGATTGTGTAATTTTTCAGCAGGTGTTAAGAATCCAGTATCATACTTTGCAAGGGGTGCATTAAATTCTGTGTGAATTCCAAAACCACTTGTAAAAAAATAACGAACACCTAAATGTCCTCCAAAGTTTTTTAATCCAAAGCTTAATCCTGGATAGATATCAAAATTTTCGTCAATATTAATAACATTACCAAGGTTGGCATTAAAACGAGCCCTAATATCAAAACGGTTTCCAAAATCGGCATCCAAAACACTTTCTACACCTAAAGCATAGGTAGAGGATAATCCCAAAGAGATATTTTCGCCAATACCGTGATCATAAGATACGGTCAATCCTGTAGCGTTATCTTGAACGTTCCCACCAACTTGAAATTTAGTGTCTCCTTTACCTGTGAATGCCTGTGCGTTTACCAATGAAACAGAGACTAGCGCTAAAATAAATAGTATGTTTTTCATGTTTTTAAATTTTCAATTTAATTGTTTTATTGACCGCTAGTCGCGGCTCTTTTTCAATTTGAAGGTGTAAATATATTACAACTTTTTAATACACAAGTGTTTTTATTTAAAACTCTTATGGGTACGAGAAATTGCTTGTTGGTTTTTCCAATCAATCCAGTTTTGTCCTTTTATACGTCTCATGAGATTATCATAATTGCGCATAATGACAAGATTATACAGGGCCTGACCAAAGTTTTGGGGACGTCTTGCAATAGCACGTAAACTCATCGAAAACCCTGGAGTTAGGTATTTCATATAATGCCAGTAGCCTTCTGGCATGTATAATACTTCGCCGTGATTTAATTCACATTGCCAGCCTTTTGCATGTTGTAGTGCAGGCCATTTTTTGAAATCTGGATTTGAAAAATCAATATCCTCTCGAGTAATTAATGAATGCGGAATTTTATATAAATACTCGTTTTGTTTCTGGTCAAATAAAACACATTTTTTTTTGCCTTCAAAGTGGAAATGAAAGATGTTGGCTAAGTCAATATCATAATGCATAAATGTATGGGCGTTTTTACCTCCAAAAAACAACATGGGAAGACGCTTCATTAACTTCACACCAAAATCAGGAAACGTATAATCTTTTTGTAATTGTGGGATTTCCTTTAAGAGATTCCAAAGAAAAATACGGTATTTTGTGGGCTCAGATTGGAGTAAGGTAACGTATGCACTCATTTTCATTGTCGCATGAGGCTCATTAAAGCCATCTTTGTAATCTACAGGACGATCATCATACAAAGGTACGGTAAGATCTCCCGCAACATCTTTAATGTAGTCTAAATTCCATTTATTATATGCAGGCCAGTTTGTTATACACTGCTCAATCACCACAGGTTTTTGTGGTTTAAAGTAATCCTGTATAAAGTCCTCTTTACTAATGTTTTTAACACGAGGGATATCCTGAAGATTGAGTTTCAAAAGAGGAAAAATTTAGATTTCAAAGTTAAGCAAACGTTACCAAATGAAATTAATTGTTTACTAAAAATTTATACGTTTAAATCAAGATGATGGTTTTTGGAAAGGGCTAATTTCCGAAGAAAAAAGAGCTCAAAAGCAGGTATTAATCGTTGTTGATTTTATATTTATTTGAGTTTGAGACGATAAGTATGTAAGGAAGCCCAATGGCAATGGATATAAAAAATAGATATAATTCTATACGATCATCTGCAAGCCATAGGGATAGAGCAGAACCTAAAAGCAGTAATGCAGCCATTCCAAACATCCCATTTCTAAACACATTGGCAATACCTTGAATGTCTACTTTTTTTTGTTCTTCTTTAGACATGGTATTATAACCTGCAATAAGCCTATAGAGTTTGCCATAGGTTATCAATAGGCCAAGAACTATAAAAATTATAGCAACCATTATATTCATTTATTTCAAAATTTTAGCTTTTTGCTTGGCCTCTTCATTACGCTCAATTTTGTGCTTAGGACGTGTCCATTTTGGTTTTTCACCGAGCGTTTGATATTGAGAATCAGTGGCCTCAATAGTTTCTGGTTGCGTTTTTTTGACGAATGGTTTTTGCGGATTTAAACCTAATAGTTTAAACATTTCCATATCCTCACCTACATCTGGATTAGGCGTGGTTAATAGTTTATCACCAGCAAAAATTGAATTAGCACCAGCAAAGAAACACATGGCTTGACCTTCGCGAGACATTTCAGTTCGACCTGCACTTAATCGCACTTGAGTTTCTGGCATGACAATTCTAGCAGTAGCAACCATACGCACCATATCCCAAATAGAAACAGGTATTTGATCTTCTAGAGGGGTTCCTTCAACAGCAACTAAAGCATTGATTGGAACTGATTCTGGTTGGGGATTCAATGTCGCTAGAGCCACTAACATGCCAGCTCTATCTTCAATATTTTCACCCATACCAATAATGCCGCCAGAGCAAACCGTTACATTGGTTTTTCTAACATTATCAATGGTTGCTAAACGGTCTTCATAACCACGTGTAGAAATTACTTTTTTATAATATTCTTCACTAGAATCTAAGTTGTGATTGTAGGCATATAAACCAGCTTCTGACAAACGCTGTGCTTGATTTTCGGTAATCATACCAAGTGTACAACATACTTCCATTTCTAGTTTGTTAATGGTTCTCACCATTTCTAAGACTTGATCAAACTCTTCGCCATCTTTCACATTACGCCAAGCTGCTCCCATACAAACTCGAGAGCTTCCCGAGGATTTTGCACGCAATGCTTGAGCTTTTACCTGTTGAACGGTCATGAGATCATTACCTTCAATATCGGTATGATATCTTGCTGCTTGCGGACAATAACCACAATCCTCAGGACAACCACCAGTTTTTATAGATAATAATGTAGACACTTGAACCGTATTTGGATCGTGATGCACACGGTGAATTGTGGCAGCATCAAAAAGTAAATCCATTAGCGGTTTGTTGTAAATCGCTAATACGTCTTCTTTGGTCCAATTGTGTTTCATCTCGCTCATAGTAATGGGTTAGTCTTATTAAAATCAAAAATACTTATTTTACACCCATAAATTCATCAAAAAGCGTATAAAATTTTTCAGGTTCTTCTAGGTAAGGGTTATGACCGCTTTGTTCAAACATTTCAAATTGAGCTTGAGGCATATAGGTTTTATATTGTACTGCAAATTCTGGTGTTGATACACCGTCATAACGTCCAGCAACAATTAATGTTTTAGCGTTCACATTTTTTAATTGTTGTCTATAGTCTTGATTAATCATACTCCCAGAGACATCAAAATCACCATCATTTCCAATGATTGTAGTGTAGACATCTCCAGCCCACCCTCTGTATTTTTTCTTCGGAACTTTTGATCGTAACGCCGTATTATGATAGTAGATGTATTTTGTAGGGAAATCTCCATAAACTGTTTTTAGAGGGTCTTGACTAGATACATATCCTAATTTCCGAAGAGAATCTACAGCAATCCATTTCTCAGGGAAATGTGTTTTAGCATAATGGTTATAGCTATCACAGTTGGCTTGCCACATGGCCCCAGAATGAAACCCATTTATGAGCACCATATTTTTCACATTGTCTTTATATTTTATAGCATAGGCTTGAGCAGGGACCGTTCCATAAGAATGTCCAACGAGTGAGACCTTGTCAAACTTTAGAAGCGTTCTCAGTTTTTCAATGAGTTCAACGTCTGCTTCTACACTGTATTCATCAGTATTTTTGGCATCATCACTCATGCCGCGACCCAGCCAGTCAAAAAAGACAACGGTATTGGTTTTATAATACTGCCCAAAAGCACCTTGCATATAATCATGAGAATTCCCAGGGCCTCCAGGAAGAAAAAATATAGGGTCGCCTTCGCCTAGAATTTCTACATTAATGTTATAACCATCAATGTCATAAAATTTAGATTCAAACTTCTCGAAGATATTGGGATCTGTTTGTGAATACACTGTTGAAAAAGTAAAACATGCAAAAACAAATAAAACTTTTAGTGTAGAGGTCATAATGATGAGTTTATTGTAAATATAATTATAAAGAGCGTAACAAAAAAAATCCGCTACGAAGCGGATTTTTATAATTAGATACTCTATTAACTCTCGTTGTCTTCTTTTTTATTAGGAAGTGTTTTCGTGTCTGCTGCTGCGTTGTCTTTACCTTTTAAATACTCAGGCAAATCCATACCAGCCATATTAAACATGTCCTGTAATGGCGGAACCGATTTGTACATACCTGACAAGAAATTAGCTGTAGACGATTTTCCGTTCTCACTA
>JBLHII010000143.1:0-4822 GCA_047616265.1 Minisyncoccia bacterium | reverse complement strand
GGTCTTCTCACACTATTCGTTACTATGTCTTGTTTAGCACAAAACAACCTTAGTGCTATTACAGAAAAAAACGGCATGATAGGTATCGGCACCAACACACCTGATGAAATGCTAACTGTAAAAGGAAAAATCCATACCCAAGAAGTATTGGTAGACCTTAATGGAGCTGTAGCACCAGATTATGTGTTTGAAAAATATTACGAGGGGGTTTCTACCTCGCAAAGTGAGTACCGTATGTTAGATTTAAAAAGCTTAGAAGACTTCCTAAAAAAAAACCACCATTTACCAGAAATACCAAGTGCGGCTAGACTTAAAGAAGAGGGGCTAGAACTTAAAAAAATGAATCTATTGCTGCTTCAAAAAATTGAAGAACTTACCTTGTACACTATAGAACAGCAAAAACAAATTAATAGATTACAGGAGCAAGTAACGCTACTAATGAAACAGAGCTAATGAAAATAGTACTATTTATTTTTGCATTTTTGAGCTTTTGGTTTTGTTTGGGTCAAGAAAATCCAGATGGTATGGAACGTTTGTATTTTCATGTCAACATTTCAAATGCCGAAACATTGCGTATCTCAGAGAAAAAAAATCATACCGTCGCTATACGGAGCATGGCCAGTGATAAAGAAACTAAAATTTACGCTGCTCATACTGTGTACCGTTTTAAGAAATCATATCCCAACACCAAACGGGAACTTTTAAAAACTGTGTATACGATAAGTACAGACATGCCAGAATTACTTGGTGCTCTTCAGTATAATTTTCCAGACAAATACACCCGTATTGGTCAATTTTTTACCACAGAAAACGCCTTTTATCCAAATGATTACGGAACTACAAGCCCTGTTGAGAACTTGGGTGCAAAACATCCTGCGTTTGACCTCGATATGATTATGGCTCCAGAAGCGTGGGGTATTACTCGTGGTAATAAAAAAGTAGTAGTCGGAATTTCAGACTCTAGAATAGACTCATTAGATCCAGATTTTAAGGATCGAATCCGTGAGTACATAAAATACTCCAACGCAAGTAAAGGGCTTGGTTGTGCGCATGGATCTAGTGTTGCAGGAATTGCAATAGCAAGGATGGACAATGGCTACGGAAGACCCGGGATTTGCGGAGGTTGTGACGTTATTACTAATGACTACGGAAACTTTAAAGACATTGAAGAGCTTGCTGCAGCTGGCGCTAAGGTCATTAACACCAGTTGGGCACTTTGTAAAATGGGAGGTAAATACAAAGAAAACATCCAAGAACGCATCAAAGAGATGTATGATGATGGCATCATTATCGTTGCGGGTGCAGGTAATGGTAAAGATTGCAATAGAGACGGTACAAAATTAGGGGATTCTTTATATCCAGCCTCTTTTGAGAGGGTACTTTCTATCTCTGGAGTATACACAATAAACAGAGAAACTACAGATCAGGTATTTGAACATGAAGGAAAAAACCTAACCAAACAAGTACGAGACAGACGTGCAGGATATTTTTATGTCGCTGATGATGGAACGCTTACTCCTACTGAAGTAGAAAAAGGAGTACAAATGAACAAAGCAGTAGATCTGGTCGCGCCAAGAGAAAACTACTTATTAGGTCATGACATTTGTGGAGAAAAAAATATTTACGGCGGAGCTTCTTCAAATGCTGCTCCTGTGGTGACGGGTATTATTGGACTTATGTGGTCTGTTAATTATTGTTTATCTTCTTATGAGGTAGAAAGTGTTTTAAAACTATCTTCAGAAGGCATTGAAAACCTAACCGGAAATGAACCTTATAAGGGTTTAATGGGTGCAGGAAGAGTAAACGCATATCGTGCCGTTAAAATGTCTCAAGAGATGAAAGATCCAAATGCAACGGTCTATGTAAAAAACCGTGATTTTTATCGGTTTGAATTCACTCTTTCAAGAGTGCAAAATAAAATAGAAATTAAAAATCAAACCTTTAGAGAAGACGCTACCGTGGATTTTAAAGCAAAAAATCAAATTGTCTTAAAGCCAGGAACCCATTTAAAACCAAATAAAAACGGATTTATATCGTTATCAATAGACCCAACAATAACCCCTCAAGAATGCGAACCAACAGCCCCAAAAAACTATACATCTTATAAAGAAGATAACTAACACTTTCTATTATATTTGTTTAAAATAAATAAAAATAAATGTCCCAAGCCGTCTTAGAACTTACCAATGCTTCTATTTATCAAAAAGAAAATTTAATTCTTGACAATGTATCTATTCGCATTGAAAAAGGAGCGTTTGTTTACCTCATTGGTAAAACTGGAACTGGAAAAAGTAGTTTTATGAAAACCCTGTATGGTGATTTACCACTAACCAAAGGGGACGGTCACATTGTAGGGTTCGATTTAGGCAGCTTAAAAGAAAAAGAGATTCCATTTTTACGAAGAAAATTAGGTGTTGTATTTCAAGATTTTAAGTTGTTAAATGATCGTACCGTAAAAGAAAATTTACTATTTGTATTACATGCTACGGGCTGGAAGGACAAAAAAGAAATGGAATTAAAAATTGACGAGGTACTAGGTAAGGTGGATATGAAAACCAAAAACTTTAAATATCCATATCAATTATCTGGAGGAGAGCAACAACGTATTGCTATTGCAAGAGCCTTACTAAACGATCCCGAGTTAATTTTGGCTGATGAACCTACGGGTAACCTTGACCCACAAACCAGTGTTGAAGTTATGCAGGTGTTGCAAGAAATAAACAACAATGGAAATACTATTTTAATGGCAACTCATGATTATGCCTTACTCCTTAAATATCCTTCTAAAACACTAAAATGTGATGAAGGACAGTTATTTGAAGTAGTTCAAAAAACGGTCTAAATAGCAACTACCTGTTCACTCCTTGCTTATTAATCCAGTTAACATAGGCTCTTCTATTGCGGTTATGACCTGCTAATGTTTTAGCAAATTTATGATACCCAAAGTCTTGCACATTAGCAACCATATAATAAAAGGCATGCTTTTGGTAATTCAACACCCCATCTATCGCAGAAACATCTGGCATCGTAATAGGTCCAGGAGGGACTCCTAAGTGTTTATAGGTATTATACGGCGACTTGTTTTCTAGGTCTTTATACAAAACACGCTTTATCACTTGGGTGAAATTATTTTCGGTTTTCTTTTTGGCGAAGATCACAGTAGGATCTGCCTGTAGAAGCATTCCTCTTTTTAATCTATTAATATACAAACCCGCAACAATAGGTCTTTCTTCTACCATGGCTGTTTCTTTTTGAACAATAGCAGCCAATGCCATCACCTGATCTCTAGATATTTCTAGTTTTTTTGCTTTTGAAACCCTAGAGGCATTCCAAAAGGCGTTATACTCTTTCAGCATCTTTTCGCAGAATGCTGCAGGGGTACTGTTCCAATATACTTCATAGGTATTAGGGATATACATACCAAGGGCGGTGTCATCAGTAAAACCAGATGCTTTTAGAAAATTTAAATCTCGCATGGCGTTTATAAACGAAACACTATCGGCTTCCATTTGAGTAGCTAGGTGTCCTGCCAAGTTCACCAAACGTTCTTGATTATTAAATTTTATTTTAACAGGAACGTTACCGGTTCTAATGCTATTAATAATCTCATTATTGTTACTTCCCTTTTTTATAACAAAATGTCCTGCTTTAACATGTGCACTGTAGCCTTTTTTTTTGGCTACGGTATTAAACGTTTTCATGTCTTTCAAGAGAGGTCTTAGCTCTTCTTGCACCATAGTAAATGTTGCTCCTGTTGAAATAAAGACATGCGCTTCGTCATTATTAAAACCGGTATTAGGGGTAAAGATATTAGCATAAACATAGTATGAGAAACCCGCCATTCCAACAAGACCAAGTAGTACTGTTACTAGTAATATTTTTTTTAAATACATTTTTTTATGCTTTTTTTAATCTATTTATTCGCTAAAATACGTTGATACAGAAACTCATCTTTATAGCAGTCTTGACTGTAATTCCAATCTTTTTTAACCCCCGCTTTTATAAAACCTGCTTTTTCAAACAAGGAGATACTTACCTTGTTTTCTTCAGAAATATTTGCAAACACTTGATGTACCTGGAGGTATTCTTTAGCATAAGCACAAACCAAATTCAAACTTTGAGCCGCATAGCCTTTTCCACGTTGGGCAGTATCAAAAATAACAAGCCCAACACCTACTCTATGGTGTTGGGGATTAAAATCAAACAAATCGATACATCCCAAAGGCAGTTTTGTTTCTGAATGTTCAATTATTAACCGCAATTGTTTTATGTCAAAAATATCCCGGTGGCTATTTTCTAGATACTGTCCTAACACATATTTTGAAAAAGGAGTTACAGTGTGACTCACCTCCCAAAGGTGGCTATCATTTTCTAAAGCATACAAATAATCAAGATCTGTAGGCTCTAAGGCGCGTAATTGTATGGTTTCTCCTTGTAACATCATAGCTCCCAAATACCTTTATAAACCTGTATTGCTAGCCCCTCTAAAACAATAGCAGTATAGCGATTTGTTTCTTTAATAAAAGATACGGAAAGGGTTCCTCCTTGCGTATTTAAGTACACTTTTGTTTGTTTTGTTTTTCCGGTTTCAAACATAGCAATTGCTACGGCGGTTACTCCAGTACCGCAAGAAAGAGTTTCATCTTCTACACCGCGTTCATAGGTTCTTACGGCAAAGGTATCTTCAGAAATTTTAGAGACAAAATTCACGTTAGCTCCTTGGGTACCGTACATCCCATTTCTAATAGCGCGTCCTTTTTCAAATACGTTTAATTGTTCTAGGTTAGATACCATTTCAACATGATGTGGTGACCCTGTATTT
>JBLHII010000142.1:0-4957 GCA_047616265.1 Minisyncoccia bacterium | reverse complement strand
TATCCAGTGCTGTTTTGTAGTTAATTAAATTAAATGATTGGAACACAAACCCTAAAAACTGATTTCTGTATTTAGCTGCAATTTTTTCATTTAGGTTTTTGATATGCTTTCCGTCAAGTGTATATGAGCCCAAATCAGCTTCATCTAACATCCCTAAAATATTTAGTAAGGTAGACTTCCCAGATCCTGAAGAACCCATAATAGAGACCATTTCACCTTCTTGTACTGAAAAATCAATACCTTTTAAAACATGTAGCGAGTTGCTACCCATATGATATGATTTATGTAAATCGCTTATTTCAATCATGTTGCATTGTGTTGAATTACAAAGTAACAGCCCTTTAGACTGTTATACTGTGAAATTCTTGTTAAGACTTTCTGGTGTTTTAAAGAGTCAAATTCTCTATATAAGTCTCTAAGGAGGACTAATTGTTACGCCTTTATTAAAAAGAAAATAATAAGAAATTACTGGCTTACTTTCTGGCGATTTCTGTAGACTAAATATGCTACAGTACCAACCAGTAAATAGGGAAATACCATTAAATACATAATACCATTATTTATACCCTTGGCGGTTGTACCGCTCTCTTCACTTTCAAGCACAGCACGACACATAGCGCATTGTGCTTCAGCAGGAAGCACACAGATAAGTACTAGAATGAAAATCAGCCCTCTTTTCATATTAAACAGGATAGTATGGTGAAATCATGAAAAAAACGATAACGCCGGTAACAGCAACATATAACCACAAAGGAAATGTAATTTTTGCTATTTTTTTATGCATTTTAAAATCTCCACTAATCGCTCTCACATAGGTAACTAACACAAAAGGAATAACAGTTACCGATAGTGTAATATGAGTAAATAATAAAGTGTAGTAAACATATTTAATAGCACCTAGTGCCTGAGATTCTATCCCTGACACAATTCCATCTCCATTAGTATCCCCAAACTTTGTAGAATCTGAGGTCATATGGTACACAACATACATCAGTAAAAACAAAACAGACAACCCTATTGCTGCTTTCATAAAAGCTTCATGGGCTTTTCTATTGCCTTGTTTGATTTGAAAAAGCGCTATGATTAATACAGCCGCAGTAATTGCATTTACACTCGCATAAATTGGAGGTAAAAAGCCCATGCGTTCAACGCCAGGAATTCTCACAGTAAACAATACTGCTACTGCTACTGGGATGGCTATAGAAAGAATCCATATCCATAAAGTATACTTACTCTTAGGTTGTTTTGTTTGTGTTTTCATAATAATAATTTTTTAATATCGGCTATCATCATATCAATTCCTTCCTGCTCAAGGCCGTTATAATAAAATAAAGGATTGCCATGTTTGTCTTTTCTTGACCGCACCGTCCCGCTTTGGTCTATGAGTGCAAATAAACCTGAGTGCGAAAAACCATCTGCCTCATCTTCATCTTCTGCAGCAAATAATTTGAACCCTTCGTTTGAGAGTCTATGAATGGCCGTTTTATCACCAGTTAAAAAATTCCAGTTTGGATGATTTGCTCCATATCTAGTAGCGTATGCTTTTAATACATCTGGGGTGTCATACGATGGGTCTATGGAGAAAGAAGCTATTCCGAAATTTTCTTCGCCTGAAAATGCATCCTGTAGCTGTAACATGTTTTTATTCATGATAGGGCATATCGTGGTGCAGCTAGAGAAGAAAAATTCTACAACGAATACCTTTCCTGTATAAAAGTCATTCGTTATGGTGGTGTTCTGCTGATTTAAAAAAGTAAAAGGAGGTACTTCTTGTAGGCTCAATAGTGCCTTTGAAGTATCAACAACTACATCAGCATCTTGACTTTTCGATTTGCTCATTCTGTTGGAGTCTACAACGGTATCATGAACAATACGATCATGTATTTTAGGAATAAACAGGATAGAAAAAATTAAAATAACCGCAAAAAGACCTATATACTTTGCTTTCATTATTCTTGTTTTACTAAAATTTCATTTCGCCTACTGTTCTCTTTGGTTTCTTTTCTATACTCTGCCAAAACTACTTTCACATCATCACTCATCCTATTATTGATGTCTCCTATGTCTGCTGAGTTATATCCATACACTAAGCCATCTGGCATGTCTTCGTCATCGTTTCTTCCTCGCAAACGAACATCCTTGTCAATGATAAAAACAAACCTACTAGAGAGAGACCCATCAAGTGTATAACCGCTCTTAAGTGACGCAAACACCTCTTGTATGGCTTCTGGAGTTCCAAAGGCATATGTCCAGGCAGTTGTTGCAGCAATTTCTGATATTTTTGCAGTAAGTATTTTAGCACCATTTCTTGCTTCTTCTGGCAGTAGAATTAAAAACTGAAACTCATTATACTCATGGTTCTTTTTGTAAATCTTATGTGCTAAATTGTATGTATAGGCTTTCGTCTCTAGAGGTGTTTTACCGAAAAAACCAAGAACCGTAATTTTATTGTCTAGCGTAACAGCGTTCCCGTTAAGATCCTTAAAACTGGAGACACGACTCACATCTTCTGATAGCACTGGAAGTTTCCCAAAATTATTAACTCCAGTTGCAAAAAACATATAAATGGCAATGGGCAATAAGAATAATACTCCAAGAACTATTTTCTTTTTAATACTATTTTCTGATGTTTTCAAAAGTTCGATTTAATATTACAAAAATACACTACAAAACAATGTTTACCAAGAAGCCCTTAGTTAATATTCAATTAAAAATTACCCGATAAAAAAATCCCACCAAATTGGCAGGATTTTTAGTTTATAATAATGTCTTGCTAAGAAGTTAAAAGTCAAACTTAACATAGTTGTTTTTATATACTTCAAAAATATAATCTCCTTCAACAAGAAGAATTAACACCAGGTAGCAAATTAAAAAAATAGCGGTCCAAACAACCATACGTCTTAACGATTTGGTTTCATCACGCATGTGCATAAAATCCCAAGTAATGTAATATGCTTTTACGATAGTAAGGACAATGAAAATTAAATTCAAGGGCTTCATGTAAATAAATGGAGACAAGAATATATTTGCTAACGTTGCAAACAATCCACCTTCAAAAGTAGACACAAAGGGACTCATTAAGGATATTGGCTTAATAATACCAAGGGCAACTTCAATAATTGTTATAATAGAAAGGAATATAAATACCCCCCAAATTTTTTGTTCGATTGTTTTGAACTTAAGCCTTCCTCTAAAGATTGCTAAACTATGCTCGTGATGTCCCATTATATATACTACTAAATATGATTATTATTAAACAAGGTAAAAGAAGGTAAATACAAATACCCAAACCAGATCGACAAAATGCCAGTATAACCCTACTTTTTCTACCATCTCATAACTCTTTCTGCGCTCATAGGTTCCTATCACAACATTAAAGAATATAATGATGTTAATCAATACTCCAGAGAATACATGAAACCCGTGGAATCCTGTAATAAAGAAAAAGAAATCTGCGAATAACGGATGTCCATACTCATTGCGTTTCAGGTTTGCACCTTCCACTACCAACTTTCCGTCATTCTGAATTTTTGTAATAGAAGCCGCTCTAGATAAAACAGTTGGATGCCCATTTTCATCTAAGTATTGTGTGCGTATTAACAAATTGTCATTCGCCAAGAAACCGGCTTTTACTTCTTCGAAGTTATAAGACGTTTGTTTGTTACCGCCCATAAACCAAACACCATTTCTCTCAGCGTGTTCTGATGCAATATTAGGCATTGATTCTGCAAAACTACCAATAGCAACACGGTTGCCTTCAGTGTCTAAAAATTGTAATATCTTACCTCCTCTAGTCTCTACAGCACCGTATTCTCCTTTGATAAATGTTGCCCATTCCCAAGCTTGTGAACCCACAAATACAGCTCCACCAATAATGGTTAAAAACATATACATTGCCACTTTACTTTGCTTCATTTTATGTCCTGCATCTACGGCTAAAACCATCGTTACAGAAGAGAAAATAAGAACAAACGTCATAAACGCAACGTAAAACATAGGTGCTGGCACTCCATGCAAAAACGGAAAGTGAGTAAATACCTCATCGGCTATAGGCCAAGCATCTACAAATTTAAATCTTGAAAAGCCGTAAGCAGCTAAAAATCCAGAGAATGTCAGGGCATCGGAAACGATGAAAAACCACATCATCATTTTACCATAACTAGCTCTTAATGGTTGGTTTCCACCTCCCCAAACATCACCTTCAGGCGTTGTTGTTGCAACAGTTGTTTCCATAAATAGAAATCAATTTTTAATTTGGTTCAAAAATACATTAATTTTTTATCTCACGAAATATAAAAACAAAAACAGATAGACCCATAAGATGTCTACAAAGTGCCAAAATGTAGTGGCAAGTTCAATGCCAAGGGTTTTTCCATTTGTGTACTTTAATTTGTAATGATTATAAATTACGATCAAGAGACAGATAAGCCCTACAATAATATGCGCGAGGTGTAATAACACCACTAAATATATAAATGATGTAGTAATACTACTTTCACTTCCTGTGAAAAAATAACCGTTATCTATAATTTGAGAAAAACCAAGAAATTGTAAATACACAAAAACAAAACCTAATATGAGCGTTATCAATAGCAACATCATTCCTTTAGAATTTTGTTCAGCCTTCACAGCGTTCTTTGCCAAAATAAACGTAGCACTACTCAATACCATTATAGCGACACTTATAAAAAATGCTTGAGGGATTTCAAAATCTGTCAACCAATCTGGGCGTTCTTTACTGATAATATAGGCACTGGTCAAACCAGCAAAACTCATTCCTAAACTTATCATGGCAAAAAGTAACATGTTCTTTTTTGCTCTTGCTATTTTCTCTTGTTCTGTACCCTCTGTATAGTCCATGTTTTTGAATTTTTTAATGGGTGTACTTATCTAATAAATTTATCTGCTACATAAATAATTTGCAACAATGTAATATAGCTGACACTTACCAGCATAA
>JBLHII010000141.1:0-5028 GCA_047616265.1 Minisyncoccia bacterium | reverse complement strand
GTAAAACCTACCGAAGGTACCCATTTGGTAACAAGAGATAATACTAAGATTGCATTGATTGCTAGAGGTTGGAGCGCTATAGACGAAAAAGGATAAGGGATCCTCTTTTAGAAAAATTATGTGATAAGATTCACAATATTAAGAATATCATTCCAGTTTGTTAGCCAACTCATATGACCGCTTTCAATTGTATGAAGCGTTGTTTCTGTTTCTTTTGAAATAGCAACAATGTCATTGTGAGACATAATAGGGTCTAAACGTCCTGAAAGAATATATTTTTCACCCACAAAGTTTTTTAACATTGCCGTCTTATCTGTTCTGTCACGCATTCCAGTTATCGCCGATTTAATTGCCGCTGTCGTTATTTGTAGGGCTTCTTTTTTAAGCGCTTCAATAGCTGGGGTGTGATTCAATCTCTCTGTGTTTGTAAATAAGTTGTTAATAGCCATGTTTACAAAAGCGTCTTTATTTTTGTCAATAATAGCAAGTGCTCTATTTCTGTTTTCTTTTCGTTCGATGCTGTCTTGATCAGGGCTTGAGTTTAGTAAAATCAGCTTCTGTGTTTTTTTTGGGAATAACGCCGCAAATGCGAGACTTACATATCCACCCATAGAATGACCAATAAGCACTGCATTTTCAACTTTTTCAATGTTTAATATTTCCGAAGTTATTGTTGCGAGTAACTCCATACTATGAGTGTCTGCAACGGTGTCACTTTTTCCAAATCCCGGAAAATCGATAGTGATTACAGTATTTTTTTTAGATAAAATGGGAGCAATGTTATTCCACATAGTGCTGCTCTCTAAGAACCCATGGAGTAATACTATAGCAGGGCCATTGCCCTGTTTTTGGTAATATATCGGGGTAGTGTGGTAGTAAAAAATCATTTGGTTATCTTGAAGAAAATTGCAAAAATAGCTAATAAACAGAACCTTTTCTATGAATTACACGAAACAAACCTACCTCGTTGCATTTGCCTTGTTTTCTCTGTTTTTTGGTGCAGGAAACTTAATACTACCGCCTTTTCTAGGGTATAACGCAGGAAGTAGTTGGATTTGGGTAACGCTGGGTTTTGCGCTCTCTGCTGTTGTAATTCCTATTTTAGCTATTTATGGATATGCCCGTCTGCAAGGAACCCTTATAGATTTTGCCAAGAAAGTATCTCCGGGTTTTGCTTTATTATATGCGGTTATTGTTTATGCGATATCGGTATGCTTACCCTCGCCTAGAACAGCATCTGTTGCTTATGAGATAGCCATTGAGCCCTATTTTGATATTTCTTCTTTACATGTTAGTGCTATTTACTTTTCATTGGTATTGGTGTTTGCCTTAAATCGAACTCGTATTTTAAGTTTTATTGGCGCATTTTTAACGCCTTTAATTGTTTTCATCCTTCTCATTATTAGTGGTATTGGTCTGTTTGCAGATTTGGCTCCTATGCACGCTAGTATTTTTGAAAGTACATTTACCGAGGGTATTTTAGAGGGATACCAAACATTCGATGCTATTGGAGGGGTAGTTGTGGGCGGTGTAGTTGTTATTTCATTAGCCCTGCAAGGCACTTATAATTATGAAGAAAAGAGACGTATGATTGCTCGTTCTGGCCTTCTTGCAGGTCTTGGTTTGTTTCTTGTTTATGGAGCTCTTGTTGCCCTTGGGGCTATTTATAGTGGCACACTTGAGGTAACTGAACGCACAGATTTATTGAAAATAGTAAGTAAAAATACGCTAGGGAATTACGGCACTGCTTTTTTAGGAGTCTTGGTTGCTTTGGCTTGTTTTACAACTGCGGTAGGTATTGTAACAGGAACGGCAGACTTTGTAAAAGGGATTACAAAAAACTCTCAAAGAGCATATACCATTACCGCAGTCTTAGGATGCGCTATAGGTTTGGTTGTTGGGCAGTTTGATGTAAATTATATAATTAATGTAGCCTTGCCAGCCTTGATGTTTATTTATCCAATCACGATTGTGCTTATTTTACTGAATGTACTGCCTGCAAAATTTGCTTCGCCATTTGTTTTTAGGATAGTGACACTCGTAACTCTAGTGTTTAGTGTTCCAGACTTCTTACAGTTTTTTATGACAGAAGGATCTTTAGCCGGTATTAAAGACTGGATTCCATTATCAAACAACGGCTTAGGGTGGGTATTGCCTGCTTTTGCCGCTCTAGTAATAACAAATAGTATAGCGCAGGCCAAGAAGAGGCGTATCTAAGGCGCTACGCATTCATGATGTCTTCGATTTCATCTGCTAGAATCGGGATATTTCTCATTAAATTAAAAGGCGCTCCTGTTTCTTGAACCACAACATCGTCTTCTAGCCTAATACCAAAACCTTCTTCAGGAATATAAATACCGGGTTCTACGGTAAAAACCATGTTTGCTTTCATTGGCTCCCAGAGCACTCCATAATCATGTGTATCTAATCCCATGTGATGTGATGTACCGTGCATGAAGTATTTTTTATAAGCTGGCCAGTCTGGGTTTTCATTTTTAACATCGGCTTTGTCTATAAGGCCAAGACCAAGCAACTCACGGGTCATAATAGCACCTACTTCAACGTGGTATTCTTTCCAAAGGGTGCCAGGCACTAACAATTTAGTGGCTTCGTTTTTAACTCTATTTACGGCATTGTACACTGCTTTTTGTCTGTCTGTATATCTTCCACTTACAGGAATAGTACGGGACATATCACTGCTGTAGTTTGCGTATTCTGCACCTACATCGAGTAATATTAACCCACCCGCTTTGCATTCTTGATTGTTTTCAATGTAGTGAAGCACATTGGCATTTTTTCCACTTGCTACAATTGGAGTGTATGCAAATTTCTTAGAACGGTTTCTTAAAAATTCATGCATAAACTCTGCTTCAATGTCAAATTCCCAAACGCCCGGTTTTACAAACTCTAAAACTCTTTTAAAGCCTTTTTCAGTAATATCACAGGCTTGTTGTATAAGCGCAATTTCTATAGGATCTTTTACAGCACGCAATCTTTGTAAAATAGGATTGCTTTTTGCCCAAGAATGAGCGGGGAAGCTCGCCTTTGTTGCTTTTATAAAACGATCTTCACGCGTTTCTGTGACTACATTAGCCCTGTAGTGCTCATTGGTATTAAAGTAAATTGTTTCGGTTTGCGCCATAAGCTCTCGCATGATGTTATCAAAATCTTGCAACCAGTACACCGTTTTGACACCACTAACTTGAAGTGCTCTTTCTTTGGTTAGTTTCTCACCTTCCCAAACAGCAATATGCTCATTGGTTTCTTTTAAGAATAAGAGTTCTTTATGATCTGGATTTACACAGTCTGGAAAAATCACTAAAATACTTTCTTCCTGATCCACGCCGCTTAAATATAAAATATCTCTTGCTTGTTCAAAAGGCATCGTGCTGTCTGAGCCAATTGGATATGTGTCGTTACTATTGAAAACGGCCAAACTAGAGGGCTTCATTTGAGCCATAAAGTTTTTACGGTTTTGAATGTAAAGATTGCGGTCTATTTGATGGTATTTCATAAGTAGTAATGTTTCAGAATTATGCGTCTTCAAAAATAAGGATTGCAATTTTCAATGAATACGCTAAAGGACGTTATTTTATATTTTTCTATAACTAGGACATATCTTGTCAAAAATTCACAAAGCCATTAGATAAAGCAAAAGCCTGTTTATAGGGCGCTCAAGAGGATAAAAGCACGAAACTAACACCTTAGCAAGACAGTTGACTTGGTGTTAAACTTCTTAAAATTATTTTGAAGTGGTCTTGTCTTTCTGTACTTTTCAATTCTTAAAACAACCAAATGAAAAAACACATCTTCTTCGTGTTGGTTTTTGCGGCAAGTTTCTGCTCAGCGCAACAACCCGCAACATCGGCATCAAACCTTAGTGATGCATTGCTAGAAAAAAAACTGCTTACGCAAAACTCCCTTGTTAAGAACCTTCCTTTTATTAATATAGGTCCTACTATTATGAGTGGGCGTGTGGTAGATTTGGCAGTAAATCCTGATACTCCAACAGAGTTTTATGTTGGATATGCTAGTGGTGGGGTTTGGCACACCGTAAATAATGGAACCACCTTCATGCCTATTTTAGATAGCAGCCCAACTCAAAACGTAGGTAGTTTGGCGGTAGATTGGAAATCAAAAACGATTTGGGTTGGAACAGGGGAGGTAAATGCTTCTCGTTCAAGTTATGCTGGTATAGGAATATTGCGGTCTATAGACAATGGTGCTACTTGGCAACATTTAGGACTTACCGACAGTCATCACATTAGTAAAATAATAATCAACCCAAACAACCCTGAGGTTGTCGTTGTAAGTGCGGTGGGTCATTTGTACTCTACCAATGATACGAGAGGAGTTTATAAAACAATAGATGGCGGTGTTACTTGGAAACAAACATTATTTGTAGACAACCAAAGTGGAATCATAGAAATGGATGCAGACCCTAATAATTTTAATACCATGTATGCTTCTTCCTGGGACAAAGACCGTAAGGCCTGGAATTTTAGAGGAAGTGGATCCGGAAGTGCTATTTATAAAAGCACAGATGGAGGTAGTTCTTGGACTAAGGTCTCTTTGCCCAATAGCGGGTTTCCAACAGGAGAAGGAGTAGGTCGTATTGGCTTGGCTGTTTTTGACGCAAATACAGTATATGCCGTGCATGATAACCAAGCAAGAAGAGATAATGGAGTACCATCAAATAGTGAAAATAGGTTATCAAAAGAGCAATTTAAGACCATGACTAGTGCTCAGTTTTTGGCCCTAGAAGACAAAAAACTAACTTCTTATTTAAAGAATAATGGGTTTCAGGAAAAATACAGCGCAGACAATGTAAAAAGTATGGTGCGAGGGGGCTCTGTAAAACCTGCAGATCTAGCAACGTACCTGGAAGATGCCAATGCCATGTTGTTTGACACTCCTGTAATAGGTACAGAGGTTTATAAAAGCACAGATGGTGGTGCTACTTGGACTAAAACCCACGAAGGCTTTTTGGACGGAATTTACTATAGCTATGGGTATTATTTCGGCAAA
>JBLHII010000140.1:0-5124 GCA_047616265.1 Minisyncoccia bacterium | reverse complement strand
ATGGTACCGAAATCACCAAATACCCAATGTATAAACGTGCACAAAACGGTATTGGGTATTTAGCTCAAGAAGCTTCCGTATTTAGAAAGCTAAGCATAGAAGACAATATACTAAGTGTATTGCAGCTTACAAAGCTATCAAAAAAAGAGCAACTCATGAAAATGGAGTCTCTTATCGAAGAGTTTAGTCTAGGACATATCCGTAAAAGCCGAGGAGATTTATTGAGTGGTGGAGAACGTAGACGTACTGAAATAGCCAGAGCACTAGCCACAGATCCAAATTTTATTTTACTTGATGAGCCTTTTGCAGGTGTTGATCCTGTAGCTGTAGAAGACATACAACGCATCATAGCACAACTCAAGGATAAGAATATTGGTATTTTAATTACAGATCACAACGTACAAGAAACACTAGCAATTACAGACCGTACTTACTTAATGTTTGAAGGAAGTATCTTAAAGCATGGTGTTCCTGAGGAGCTTGCTGCAGATGAAATGGTACGTAAGGTATACCTCGGTCAAAACTTTGAACTTCGTAAGAAGAAATTAAATTTTCAATAGTACGGTGTATAGAGATTTTACTACTTAAACCTTAGGTTTCCAAAAAATAGAAATCAAAATATACAAAAGAATACTTACTGGTATTGCTATAAACTTAAACAATACCAAACATATAAAGCTGACTAACAAGAATGTATAGCGTACAGCATTGATTTTTAAATTCCACGTTTTAAACTTTAGGGCAAAAAGTGGTACCTCAGCGTTTAGCAGAATACAACTCACTACCGTTATTGCAATTAAAAACCAAGGACGTAGTATAAAATGAGTTATTTCTTGGCTACCCTGAAAGGTCAAAATTAAAGGCAAGCTTAAAATTAAGAGTGTATTGGCAGGGGTTGGTAATCCAATAAAGCTAGATATCTGTCTTGTGTCAACATTAAACTTTGCCAATCTATAGGCAGAGGCTACAGTAATAAGCAACCCTATAAACGGCAGAAAACTCATCACAGAGGTATTCCAACCATCATCTGAAAACACATTAGTAATATCTAAAGAATGTCCTGTAAATGCCTCACTAAGAAGCTGCACCATGACAATACCAGGAACAACACCGCTAGTTACAACATCTGCTAAACTATCTAGCTCTAACCCTGCTTGGCTTTGAGCATTTAGCAGTCTTGCAACAAGACCATCAAAAAAATCGAAAAATATACCTGCAAAAGCAAAAAAAGAGGCTGAAACCAAATCGCCGGATACTGCAAATAAAATAGCCACACAGCCACATAACAAATTCAAAGAGGTAATGATATTAGGTATTTGTTTGATCATTAGATGTATTGTTTTTAATAGCGTAGAACTTTTCAAGGACTCAAAGATACTGTTTTTGTTTATGAGATAGTTGCCTTGTTTTTAACCCTTGACAGCTTAATAGTACGTAAATAGACATTCCATTACTACTAAAATAGTTTCACAAATGAAAATATCCGTAGTACTTTTGTAAAAGTAGCAAACTATTTATCTCTAGCTCCACACAGGTACAATATGTTATCAAAATAACAGTTTATTAGGGTAAGTAAAAAATCATAACTGCATAAAAAGAATACATTGAAAAAAACATTGCTTGTTACCATACTGCTAGTATCCACCTTGCTTTCTGCCCAAGCGGTTCGTAAATACTCTAATGAATTTTTAAACATTGGAGTAGATGCAGGTGCTTTTGGTATGGCTAATGCAGTTGTAGCATCTACTGATGATGTACATGCTAGCTACTGGAATCCTGCAGGCTTAGTAGACATCAAAACTAGCGAGCTATCTCTGATGCACGCGTCATACTTTGCCAATATAGCTAATTATGATTATGCTGCCTTTGCTATGCCGTTAGACAATGAAAGTGCAATTGCTTTATCTATTATTAGGTTTGGTGTAGATGACATTTTAAATACCACACAGCTTATTGACGATCAAGGACAAATTAATTATGATCGTATTAGTTTATTCTCCACAGCAGACTATGCCTTCACTGTAAGTTATGCTAAAAAGTTACCACTAGATGGGCTAAATATAGGTGTAAATGTAAAAGTAGTGCGTCGTATTATTGGAGATTTTGCTTCCTCTTGGGGCTTTGGACTGGATGCCGGAATACAATTTAAAAGTAAAAAGTGGCAGATTGGATTAATGGCCAGAGACATTACAACTAGTTTTAATGCTTGGTCTATCGATGAGGAAAAGTTTTCTGAAATTCAGGGAGCTGTAGATGGACAAAATCAAGAATTACCAGAAACTACAGAAATCACTATTCCAAAATTACAAATGGGAGTAGCGCGAAAATTTATATACCACCACGACTTTTCATTTTTAACAGAAGTTGACTTTAACGTACGTTTTACACAAACTAATGATCTTATTTCAACATCTTCTTTAAGCATTACCCCATCCATTGGTTTTGAGTTTGGATATATAGACATGATTTATTTGCGTGGCGGTATGGGTAACTTCCAAACCATACAACAACTAGATGGGCTAGAGTCAACAGGGTTTCAACCAAACATTGGAGTAGGTTTTGCGTATAAAGGAATCCAAATTGATTATGCCTTGACAGATATTGGAGATCAAAGTGCTGCATTGTACAGCAATGTATTTTCTTTAAAATTGGATTTGAGTATCTTTAAAAATTAACTTCTGAAAATTTACTGCGTGTATAAATCGTTCGTCATCTTAGTATTCCTACTTTTTTATTTTGTAGGTCAAACACAAATAAACACCATTGCTGAAGATGCCCAAATAAGCATCATTACCATAGGTCCTGGAGATCAATTATACGATTCTTTTGGCCACAATGCCATTAGAGTGTCTGATCCTAGTAACGGGAAAGATTTAGCTTTTAACTATGGGACATTTGATTTTACAACACCCAACTTTTACTTAAAGTTTGGTAGAGGACAATTGCCTTATGCCTTATCGGTAAGACCTTATACTCGTTTTCTTGAAAATTATATCGCTGAGAAGCGTTGGGTTAAAGAGCAAGTACTCGACCTAAGCTATGGTGAGAAAGTGACCATTTTTGAATATTTATTAAACAACGCACAGCCTCAAAACAGAGCATATCAATATGATTTTTTCTTTGATAATTGTGCTACCAGGATACGTGATGTATTGGTTGCAAATTTAGGAAATAACCTAGCCTATGAAGATAAAGCATATGTGCCCACATGGTTCACTTTTAGACAACTCATACAGCAACGACTAAACTGGAACTCTTGGGGCAGCTTGGGTATCGATATTGCACTTGGCGCTGTTATTGACAGAACTGCAACCCCTTGGGAACATCAGTTTTTGCCAGACTACACCTTTGAAAGCTTACAAACAGCTACTCTCACTAAAAAGGGTGAAACAGCAGCATTGCTAAAAAAAACAACAACACTAAATGAAGCCGGTACCAGAAACAAAAACTCTAATTTATTCTTGAGTCCATTTTTTGTTTTCCTGGTAATAGGGTTAGGCATTGTATGTATTACGGTAAAAGACCGTAAACTACAAAAACGCACCAGATGGTTGGATGGCGTTATTTTTTTGGTAACTGGTATTGTAGGCATATTACTCTTGGTACTTTGGTTTGGAACAGATCATACTGCTACTGCAAATAACTATAACATCCTTTGGGCCTTTCCACTCAATCTATTTTTCTGTTCGCTTATTTGGAGCCGCGCACCAAAAAAATGGCTACGCAGGTATGTGTTCTTTTTAATTATCATACTAGCATTACTAACACTACACTGGAGTACGGGTGTTCAAGAGTTTGCTCCCACGCTACTACCTTTATTAATAGCGTTGTTTGTGAGGTATGTCTATCTAGCAAGATATCTGAAAGAGTAAAGCAAAGGCAGCTTTACTAAACAAAAGGATCAAATAACAAGTATCCATATCATTTTAATTGCAAAAAATAGAAGTGTGCTTTTTATTGAAAGTCTCTTTTTAAGGATATTTAACGTCTAATATACACTGTCAATAAATAAACTTAAGGTGCCTGGAACAATTATAAAATATATTTGATTTTAAGTTGTCTAAAACCCTTTAATTTGCAAAAAAAAACAAACTGTGAATTACCTTTCTGTCGAACATGTTGCAAAATCATACGGAGAACGTATCTTATTTAAAAATATCTCTTTTGGAATAAACCAAGGACAAAAAATAGGCTTTGTGGCCAAAAATGGTACAGGAAAAACATCGCTCCTAAATATTCTTTCTGGTATAGATACCCCAGATGAGGGATCTGTGGTGTATAGAAAGAATTTGAAAGTAGCATTCCTGTCTCAAGAACCTTATTTGGATCCAAGCCTTTCTATAGAGGAAACCATTTTTGCGAGTGATAACCCTATCCTTACCGTTATTGACTCTTATGAAAAGGCCATTCTTAAACCAGAAGAAACAGAAAACTATCAAGCAGCTTTTGACGCTATGGATGCCTATAACGCTTGGGATTTTGAAACACGATATAGGCAAATTCTCTTTAAGTTAAAGTTGGAGAACCTTGACAAAAAAGTAGGAGATTTAAGTGGTGGACAAAAAAAGAGACTTGCCCTAGCTAATGCACTACTCACCCAGCCAGATTTATTGGTTATGGATGAGCCAACCAACCACTTAGATCTTGAAATGATTGAATGGTTAGAGGCATTATTTGCCAAAGAGAATTTCACCTTATTTATGGTTACGCACGATCGCTACTTCTTAGAGCGTGTCTGCAATGAAATTGTAGAGCTTGATGAAGGAAACTTATACAGCTATAAAGGAAACTACAGTTATTATCTTGACAAAAGAGACGCCAGAATAGAAACACAAACTACAGAAACCGGTAAAGCAAAACAGCTCTACAAAAAAGAGTTAGAATGGATGCGCCGTCAACCCAAGGCACGGACCACAAAAAGCAAGTCTAGAATCGATGATTTTAGTGAAATCAAAGATAAGGCACACCAACGCCGTAATGACCACGAGGTACAGTTAGAGCTCAACATGGAGCGCTTAGGAACCAAAGTAGTTGAAGTTCATAAGATATCTAAGACGTATGACAACAACATACTGTTTAATGGCTTTGAATATAATTTCCTGCGGGGCGAACGTATCGGTGTTA
>JBLHII010000139.1:0-5133 GCA_047616265.1 Minisyncoccia bacterium | reverse complement strand
ATGCTTTGGCGTGATATGTACCAATTTCTCCAGTTAGATCTTGATTTTGTTGTGGTGTTAACGGGTGTGTTCTTGAAGGAATTCCTGGTTGAAAAAAGAAACTAGAATTGGTGCCCATTTCGTGGTGATCTGTTAAGATATTGGGCATCCATTTGTGAAAGGTTGTAATACGTGCTCTGCTTTCGGGTAGTTGGACTGGAAGCCAGTCACGATTCATGTCAAACCAATAATGGTTGGTGCGTCCACCAGGCCAAACCTCATTATATTCTCTGTCATTAGGATCGGGGTTGATGTTTTTGCTTTTGTTAGTATTGGTCCAATATGCAAACCGTTGCAGTCCATCTGGATTATACGATGGATCAAACAAAACCACTACATTGTTTAGTAAGGTTTCTATGCTAGGCCCTTCGGCTGCTGCTAGATAATAAGCTACCGCCAGTGCTGCATTAGAGCCACTAGGCTCGTTACCATGAATAGAAAAACCTTGCTGCACTATAATGGGCATATCGCTAACATTTGTGGTCCCTCCGGTTCTTTGAGTAATAGCTAGGTGTTCTTGTCTAATTGTCTCAATATTGGCCTGATTGGCAGCAGAAGTAATGGTTAATAATAAAAGTGGCCTTCCTTCAAAAGTAGCACCTCTATCTTCTATAGTAACCCTATCGCTGGCGTTAGCTAAGGCATACATATACTGCACTAGCTTGTCGTGCGTGATATGCCAATCTCCAACCTCGTGTCTTATGATACTCTTTGGAGTAGGGATCTCTGGGTTGTATGTTATGTTGCTTGGAAGATAATAATCAAGACCTACTTGGTAGTCTTGTGCAATACTATTAAACCCCATTAAAATTAATACGACTGCTACCCTAAAGTTTTTCATTGATCTTTTTTAATTCATTTACAAGTAAAAATACAAAATCGAAAAGAGGTATCCGTATCCTTTTTTGGTATAAAAAAACCGACTTGGTGTCTTAAGTCGGTTTTGTGTAGTAATGTATGTTTTAAATATCGTCAAAATCAATATCAGTAAAATTGGTTTTGGCTGGTTCCTCTTTGGGATCATCAGTTTCTGACGGTGCTTCTAATGATTTTGCATCTTCCCTTATGTAATCACTACGATGGCGTTCACTAATTACTTCTTCTCCTTTTTCTTTGATGACATAGTTAATCATCTCTTCAAGGTTGTTTTTAAACTCATGAAAGTCTTCTTTGTATAAGTAGATTTTGTGTTTTTTGTAGTGAAAAGAACCATCATCATTCGTGAATTTTTTACTCTCCGTAACGGTTAAATAATAGTCACCTGCTTTTGTAGCTCTTACGTCAAAAAAATAAGTACGTCTTCCGGCACGCATTACCTTGCTAAATATTTCTTCTTGCTCCATCGAGTATTGCTCGCCCATAATTGTAAAAATTTCTAATGTTTATTTATACTCAAAAATCATAAAAAAAAATAAAAACCGCAACATAATGTTAGATTTCTTTTTCAGTGCGTTGTTTTAAATAGAGTTCTTTGTAGTATCCTTGCGTGTTTACTAATTCATTATGAGCGCCTTGCTGAATAATCTCCCCATCCTTTAACACTATAATTTTATCTGCATTTTTAGCAGAGGAAACTCTATGACTTACTATTATAGTCGTTTTGTTTTTTGAAATACGATTTAGATTGCTGAGAATTTGTTCTTCTGTTTCAGTATCTACTGCAGAAAGGCAATCGTCAAATAATAAAATAGCGGGATCTTTTATAAGTGCACGTGCAATGGATACCCGTTGTTTTTGACCACCACTTAGGGTAATCCCTCGTTCTCCTAATACCGTTTCATAACTTTTTGTAAACCCTATAATGTTTTTGTGAACAGCAGCTAATGTTGCAGCAGCAATAACTTCATCGATAGTTGCACCTTCTTTACCAAAGGTGATGTTATCCTGAATACTTTCGCTGAATAGAAAAGCATCTTGAGGCACAAAACCAATGCTATTTCGTAAGCTTTGTAAATGGAGTTGCTTGATAGGTATGTTGTCTATGAAAAGTGTATCGTCTCTCGTGTCATACAAACGTCCAATAAGTTCTAAGATGGTAGATTTACCTGAGCCTGTGTTCCCTAAAATAGCAAGCGTTTCTCCTGGCTGAACCGTGAACGAAATATTCTTTAAAGCTTCAATGTTAGTATCATCATACGTGAAACTTACATTTTTGAAAACAATGCTTCCTTTTATTGGAGTTGCTACTTTTGACGTATTTATGATAGTTGGCTCTCTTTTTAAAAACTCATTAATGCGTTTTTGAGAAGCCGCAGCTTGTTGTATCATGGAAGTAACCCATCCAACAATAGCAACAGGCCACGTAAGCATATTCACATAAATTAAAAAAGATACAATCGTTCCAAACTCTTGAATTTCGCCAGTAATAAATTTAGAACCTCCTATATATATAACTAGAATATTACTAGCGCCTATTAAAAGCATCATTAATGGAAAAAACAAGGCTTGGACTTTGGTGAGATCTATGTTTTTGTCTTTGCTCCCTTCAGAAAGTGTTACAAATTCTTGTGTAATTCTTGGTTCAATACCGTAGGTCTTAATTACGCCAATACCACTAAAACTTTCTTGTGTAAATGTGGTGAGTTTTGACAGGTATTGTTGCACAACTGTAGAGCGTTTATGGATGGCAATGCTAAGTCTATAAATCATGATAGACAGAATTGGAAGGGGAGCAATAGCATACAGTGTTAGTTCTGGGTCTGAATAAAACATATAACTAATTACAACAATAAAAAGTGTAATGGTTGTGGTGCTGTACATAATAGCTGGACCAATGTACATGCGTACCTTACCAACGTCTTCACTGATACGGTTCATTAAATCTCCAGTTCTATTTTGCTTATAAAAACCCAAAGATAGTTTTTGGTAGTGCTGATAGATTTCATTTTTTAAATCAAACTCTACTTTTCTAGAGACTACAATAATAGTTTGCCGCATTACAAATGTAAAAATTGCTGCCAAAAGTGTTGCGCCTAATAGCAAAAGTATATTCGTAAGTAATTGGCTTTCTACTTGAGAAATATCTGTTATTTCACCATTTATTTTTTGCTCTACAATCGTTACAGAGTCTCCTATTTTCATGGGAACTACTAATTTGAAAATAGCCCCAATAATAGTAATAATAAGCCCTACTAGTAGCCTGCCTCTGTATTTGAATAGGTATTTATTAAGGTACTGAAGTTCTTTCATGTAGTGCAGAGGGTTTGTTAACAAATTCGCATTTTAGCAGGAATGTATTTGATATATGAACAGTAATATGCTATTTTTGCATTAACTTTTTAAGGATTTGAAAAAATAAAACCATGAATACAGAAGTTATTTCGACAAAAGACATTAAAAAAATGGGTCCAGTTTTTGGCCAATTATCTTTTCAAGATCATGAGCAAATTGTTTTTTGCAATGACAAAGATACAGGATTAAAAGCAATAATTGGTATTCATGACACTACCTTAGGGCCTGCATTAGGAGGTACTAGAATGTGGCAATATGGAAGCGAACAAGAGGCATTAAACGATGTTTTACGTTTGTCTCGGGGAATGTCATTTAAGTCTGCAATTACGGGATTAAATTTGGGTGGTGGTAAAGCCGTTATTATTGGGGATGCTAAAACACAGAAGACACCAGAATTGATGTTAAAGTTTGGGGAGTTTGTTCATAGCCTTGGAGGCAGATATATTACTGCAGAAGATGTAGGGATGGCTACAAGTGATATGGATTTAGTAAGGACAGTAACGCCTTATGTTACTGGAATTAGTAAGGAAAAAGGGGGTGCTGGAAATCCTTCGCCTATCACAGCATATGGTACTTTTATGGGTATGAAAGCCTCTGCAAAGTATGCGTTTGGAAGTGATGACCTAGAAAACAGAGTTGTCTATGTTCAAGGAATTGGTAATGTAGGAGAGGCTTTGGTGGAACACTTAAGCAATGAAGGTGCTAAGGTGTTTATTAGTGATATCAGCCAAACACGTTTAGAAGAAGTTCGTGACAAATATAGTGTAGAGATTTATAAAGGAACTAATCTATACGCAGAGCAAATGGATATTTATGCACCCTGTGCGCTAGGCGCTACTTTAAATGACGCAACAATTGGCCAATTAAAGGCGAAGGTAATTGCTGGCGCTGCAAATAACCAACTAGCAGATGAGCACAGACATGCTGGTATGCTTCGTCAAAGAGGTATTGTGTACGCTCCAGATTTCTTGATTAATGCAGGAGGTATCATTAATGTATATGCTGAACTAGAAAACTATGGAAAGCAAGAAATTATTCGAAAAACAGAAAATATCTATACCACAACTTTGGAAATTTTAAACAAGGCTGAGCTGGAGGATATTACAACCCATCAAGCGGCCTTAAACATTGCACAAGCAAGAATTGACGGAAGAAAAGCAGAAAAAGCCTAAACAGTTTTTTTAAAGCATTATCTTTGTATCGTACTAATTCTGGAGTGTAGTTTTTAAATCTCTCCTCATTCGGAAATTTTTATATCAATCATTATTTAAGTTCTTTTATACTATGCTAACACGAAGACACATAAGGGTAAAGGTTTTGCAATCTATATATGCATTACGCCAAAGCAATAACCTGGATCTTGAAAAGCAAGAAAAGTTTTTATTCTACAGTATTGATCAAATGCTAGATTTATATGCTTTGTCTTTGCAGCTCCTGGTAGAAATGAGAAATGCAGACAGAAAATTCTTAGTAACATCACAGCAAAAACATTTAGCAACCAGTGAAGAAAAGAACTTCAGCACCACTTTTTTAGACAATAAAGTACTTGATTTAATAGAGCAGCACGAAGACCTAGCGAACTATATCGAAAACAAAAAACTTAACTACTGGAAATTGGATGGGGAGTATGTTGCCATTTTATTAAAAGAATTAAGAGCTCAAGACTTCTATAAGGTGTATATCCAAAAAAAAGACACTAGTTTTAAAGAAGATCAAGACTTTTTGGTACGTCTTTTCAAGAACGTTATAGCTCCTAGCGATAAGTATTATGAATATCTTGAGGATAAGCGTCTTACTTGGATAGATGATTTTCCAATTGTAAATACAGCGATGGCTAAAATATTGGCTAAGGTTACAGAAAAA
>JBLHII010000138.1:0-5190 GCA_047616265.1 Minisyncoccia bacterium | reverse complement strand
TGCTCCAAACATTGACGGGCTATTGAATGATGCTATATGGGAGTCTTTGCCATATTTCGGAAATTTTAACATGTTAAAGCCTGGTACAGATGGTGATATTCCTATTGGATATGAAACCAAAGTTCAGGTAGCGTATGATGACACAGGGCTATATATCGCCGCCTACATGAATGATCCATTTCCAGAAAACATTGCAAGTCAGTTTTCACAACGTGATGATTTAAGTGCCCAAGCAGATTTTATAGCTGTTACGCTAAATACCTATAATGATGGTATAAATGAAACTCGTTTTGGTGTTACTAGTTCTGGAACTATTTTTGATTCAAAAATTTCGATTAACGATGAAGATTTAGGATACAATGTTGTATTTCAGGGTAAAACATCAAGAGATGATAAAGGATGGTACGCTGAATTTAAAATTCCCTACAACGCATTACGTTTTCCTGAAGTTGATATCCAAAATTGGAGTATTAATTTTTATAGACGCATTATCAATACTAATGAAACTCACTCCTTTGCTCCTATCGACAATACAAAAGGACGAAGTACTATATACAACGCACCTCTCGTTGGTGTTAAAGATATAAACCCACCTGTCCGTCTTACACTTTTTCCTTTTGCTCAAGGTGTTGTAAGCTCGTTTGAAGGAGACACTTCTTCCAATTTTAGTGCTGGCATGGACTTAAAGTATGGCCTAAGCGATAGCTTTACATTAGATGCCACTTTGGTTCCAGATTTTGGACAAGCAGCCTTCGATGAAGTTACTCTTAATCTAGGCCCTTTTGAACAAACCTTTGATGAACAACGTCAGTTTTTTATAGAGGGTACGGAGCTTTTTAATAAAGGAAGAATCTTTTTTTCTAGACGAGTGGGTGGAGCTCCTAGTGAGACAGAAATAGATCTAGACGAAAATGAAGTTGTTACCATACTTCCTGAAAGTGTAGACTTATTAAATGCTATTAAAGTCTCGGGAAGAACAAAAGATAATTTAGGAGTAGGTTTTTTTAATGTTATTACAGAAAAAACAACTGCAAGTGTTAAAAATGAGGAAACAGGAAGCATAAGAAATGTTTTAGTGGAACCACTAACAAACTATAGTATTCTCGTGCTAGACCAGCAATTTAATAATAACTCTTCAATTTCATTGGTTAATACAAATGTTACGCGTGAAGGACAATTTAGAGATGCTAACGTAACAGCATTGGTCTTTGATCTAACAGATAAAGAAAATGCATTTAAAGCATCTGGGCGGGCTATAGTAAGCAATGTAGATTTAGACACTGGAATACGTACAGGGTTTTTATCTGAGCTTGAATTAGCTAGAATAAAGGGAAGGTTTAGATACCGCGTTGAACATAAATTTGCAAACACTACCTATGATATCAATGATCTGGGTCTTAATAGGCGTAATAATTTCAACAACCTAGAAGCAGAAGTGTCTTTTCAGAGTTTTGAGCCAACAAAAATATTTAATGCATATAAATTTGAATTATCGGCAAGACATAGGCGTTTATTTGATCCTAACGTAACCACGGGAGACTCCTTTAAACTTGAGACTTTTTTTCTTTTAAAATCTAGAATTGAATTTGGAGGTTTTATAGACTACAGAACAGACAGTGATAATTATTTTGAACCTCGTTTGGAAGGTAAATTTGTTACTTTTTCTAAAAATTTAGGAGGTAGGGTATTTGCATCCTCAGATTATAGAAAACAGTTTGCTATTGATTTAGGAATTGGTCAACGAAAAGATTTTGATCAACCACAACGACAGTTGTTTATAGATTTCTCTCCACGATTTCGTTTTTCAGATAAGTTTATCCTTTTGCTCGATTCAGAATATTCTAGGAGAGATAATCAATTTGGGTATATAGATAATACAGAAACAGAGGTTTTCTTTGGACAACGTGACCTAAATTCTATAGAAAATGCCTTAACAGCTAGCTATAACTTTGATCCTTACAAAGCAATTAACCTTCGTTTTAGAAATTTTTGGACTGCAGTAGATTACAGTGATGATCTCTTTTTTAATCTTAATGATGACGGTACAAAGGACCTTATAGATTACAAAATTACTGAAGAAAATGATCCAAATAGAAACTTTAATATTTGGAATCTTGACCTTAGCTTTAGGTGGCGTTTTGCTCCTGGGAGTGAAGTAAGTCTATTGTATAGGAATCAAATCTTTAACAGTGATAACCAAGCCAGCCTCGGCTACACAGAAAGCCTAAATAAGTTGTTTAGTCAATCTATGCAAAACACTGTTTCACTGAGGATTATGTATTTCATAGACTACAACAACGCACGTGATTTATTTACGAAGAATCGATGAAATATCCTATATTTATTGTAGTTCCGAACTTTAAAAAAAATACGTTAATTATTTTATATTATGTATAGAATTCTCCAGATCGATTATATCCTGCATAAATACCAAAGAACATTTTATCTTCTGCAATAATGTGAGTATTTTGGTTGCTAAATTAATGTACACAAAAAATACTATGAAAAAGTTATTTTATATCTCTTCTCTAGCTGTTTTACTTCTATTTTCGAGCTGTTTTGAGGATTTGGATGATACGATAACCCCGGCTACTACTATAGACATACAAGACTTTATTTACCGTGGGCTTAGCTTTTTCTATTTATATAAGGCAGATACTCCAGAATTAGCTACTGATGCTTTTAGTTCAGAACAAGCTAAAAATAACTTTTTAAGCAATTATCAATCTCCCGAAGCCTTATTTGAGTATTTAAAATCTGACCAAGATCGTTTTAGTGTACTTGTAGATGATTATGTAGCACTAGAAAATGCCCTTAGTGGTGTGTCACTTAACAATGGAATGGAATTTGGACTCGTTTTTTATCCAGATGAAAGTGGAAATGTATTTGGATATGTTAGATACATATTACCAAACTCTGATGCTGCTACTAAAACCATAGCCCGCGGGACTATTTTTAACACGATAGATGGCCAACAATTAAATGAAAGTAATTACAGTAGCTTACTCGCTCCAGATACATACAGTATTGGATTAGCAACATTTGATGGTGCTACCATTACTTCTACTGGCACAACCATAACGCTTGTCAAAACTGAATACACAGAAAACCCCATACACATTGTAAGGACCTTTACTATAGAATCCGAAAAGGTTGGCTACCTAATGTATAATGGCTTTACACGAGATTTTGACCCAGAACTTAATGCCGTTTTTGGGGAGTTTAAAAATGAAGGTATTCAACACCTAATACTAGATTTAAGATATAATGGCGGAGGCTCTGTAGAAACAGCAGTAGATCTATCTTCAATGATTACAGGTCAATTTAATGGGGATGTATTCTATACAGAACAATGGAATGAAGATAGACAAGACCAGTACTCCAGTCCTGGATTGTTTAATTCTCAAATTAGCAATGGGGATGCTATTCATAGTTTAAACCTAGATGAAGTATACATTTTAACCAGTGGTCGCTCTGCTTCTGCCAGCGAGTTGGTTATTAATGGATTAGCACCTTATATTAACGTAGTTCAAGTGGGAGACACCACTACTGGTAAATTTCAGGCTTCATTCCTTTTGTATGACGCTCCAGCACCAAACTTCAGTCGTTCACAAGCTAATGTCAACCACACATATGCTATGCTGCCTTTGGTTTTTAAAACAGCAAATGTTGCAGGTAATACAGATTATGTAGCTGGTTTGGAACCCGATGTCGCGCTCAAAGAAAATTATGCAAACCTCGGGCAATTAGGAAATGTTACAGAACCATTATTAGCAGAAGCACTCAATGATCTATTTCCAAGCCTAGCTCCAAGGCCAATATTTAATAGCTTAGAAGAAATTGGAGACAGCAATACAAGCAATATCCTGGAAGGTATCATGCATGTTGAACAATAGTGAAAAACAACACAGAATACTTACATAGAACAAACAACACATAAATGATTATAGCTAAAAATATCCACAAATACTATGATGAACTGCATGTTCTAAAAGGAGTAAATCTTCATATTCAAAAAGGAGAAATTGTTTCTATTGTAGGTGCATCTGGAGCAGGTAAAACAACCCTACTTCAAATTTTAGGTACCCTAGATGGTTTTGATACTGGATCCTTAGCCATAAATAATCAAGCATTAGCTTCTTTGTCTAAAAAACAAATTGCGGCATTTAGAAATACTTCTTTGGGTTTTATTTTTCAGTTTCACCAACTATTGCCTGAGTTTACCGCGCTAGAAAACGTCTGTATTCCTGGGTTTATAAAAAAAACCAATAAGCAAGAAGTAGAAAAAAGAGCAAAGGAACTCCTCGATTTTTTAGGATTATCACATCGAGAAAACCACAAACCTAACGAACTCTCTGGTGGAGAACAACAACGTGTGGCTGTCGCTAGAGCACTGATCAATAACCCTGCAATCATTCTAGCCGATGAGCCTAGCGGAAATCTAGACACAGAAAGTGCAGAGAACCTTCACAACCTATTCTTCAAACTTAGAGATGAATTTGGACAAACCTTTGTTATTGTAACACACAATGAAGACTTAGCAGCTATGGCAGACAGAAAGCTAGTCATGCAAAACGGGACGATTATTAGTGACTAACAACAAAGCTTTGTACTTTGCTAGGGTATACAGTAAGAGCTTTTCGTTACCATAACACGGATATTATAAACCTACTTTTTCAAATATGAAACTACATAAAAAGGAACTCAAAGACTTTTTGGATGAAAAAGCGTACCTATACAATACCCTAGATTTTATAGAGACTGACCCTATTCAAATTCCACATCGTTATACAAACAAGGAGGATATTGAGATTGCAGGTTTTTTAATAGCAACAATAGCCTGGGGAAATAGGAAAAGTATCATTACAAATGGCAAGAGACTTCTTAACATGATGGGCGACGCTCCTTTTGATTTTATTTTGAACTATACGCCTGGTCATAAAAAATATACCCAAGGTTTTGTGCACAGAACTTTTAATGAAGACGATTTACATACCTTTTTTTTAGCCCTTCAAAACATTTATAATTACCACGATGGATTAGAGGCAGTGTTTTCAAACTACGCAACTAAAGACAGCATGCAACCTGCTATACATCAGTTTAAAAAGACATTTTTTGAAATTGCACACCTGCCTAGAACAGAAAAACATGTAAGTGATCCATTTAAAAATAGTGCTGCAAAACGCATTA
>JBLHII010000137.1:0-5263 GCA_047616265.1 Minisyncoccia bacterium | reverse complement strand
AGGATTACAACGTTTAATTTCTGGTCAAGCTCCACAATCTCGTTAGGGTGGTTGATACGAGACCAAGAAAGGTCTGTAATATGTACCAATCCATCAACACCACCAAGATCTACAAAGACTCCATAAGAAGTAATGTTTTTTACAACACCTTCTAATACTTGTCCTTTTTCAAGCTGCCCAATGATTTCTTTTTTCTGCTCTTCGATATCTGCTTCGATAAGCGCTTTGTGCGATACAACAACGTTTTTAAATTCGTGGTTAATTTTCACGACTTTAAATTCCATTGTTTTGTTTACGTATACATCGTAGTCTCTAATTGGCTTCACATCAATCTGTGAACCTGGTAAGAATGCTTCGATACCAAATACGTCTACAATCATACCACCTTTCGTACGACATTTTACAAAACCGTTAACGATGGTACCTTCATCGTGTGCTTTGTTTACACGATCCCACGCCATAATAGTTCTGGCTTTACGGTGAGAAAGAATTAATTGTCCAGTTGCGTCTTCACGCACGTCAATTAATACCTCTACTTTATCTCCAACTTTTAACCCTGGATTGTACCGAAATTCATTTAGTGAAACTACACCTTCAGACTTAGCGTTGATGTCGATAATAGCATCACGATCTGAAATATGTACTACTTCACCTTGAACAACTTCGTCATCTAGCGTATCTACAAAATTTTCAGTTACTAACTTTTCAAACTCTAATAACTTGCCATCATCTACAGGATCAATTCCTTCTTCGTAGTTATGCCAATTAAAATCAGTTAAGAATTTTTCAGGGTTTGTTTCTTTAAGAGAAGGCTCTCTTTTTGGTTTTTCAGTAGCTTCTGTTTCGGTAGTTTCTGATGTTTCAGTAACTTCAACGGCAGGAGCTTCTACTTTTGGAGTTCTTTTTCTTGTTTTCTTAACAGTTTCTTTTACTGCGTCGTCTTTTGCTTTTTCAGCCATGTGTTATTGTTTGTATTGTCTTCTAATAATTTCATTAAAGCGTACTATAGAAGGCTTTACTTTGTATTCTATGTAATTGTAATAGTAAAACGATGAACCCATAGAAGGATTAAGTTTAGATGATATGTCCCAAATTGCTATTACTACACCGTCAAAATGGGCTGCAAAAATAATTCTTTTCTTTTTAATTTCAAAAAAATAACCCAAGTAATTATACTAGGCTTAAGCGTATTTTCAGTTAAGTAAGTTTCGTTTCATTAAAAACTTGATTAAAAGGGAAGTAACACCAAAGAACACCTTTGAATATAGCGCGGAAAAATAGTTTCAAAAAAAGGTGTTTATAGCCTAAATACGTCCTGCAATCCTGTCTTTAGCTAGTTGTAATATGATATGAAACTGATCTTCCAAATTCATTTCACTATTATCTATGGCAATAGCATCGTTAGCCTTTACAAGAGGAGATACTTTTCGTGTAGAATCAATATGATCACGCTCCACAACATTGGCCAAAACCTCATCAAAAGAAACATCATCGCCCCGATCCGTAAGTTCCTTATAACGTCTTTTTGCACGCGTATCTGCAGAAGCGTCTAAAAATATTTTAAGCTCTGCCTCTGGAAAAACAACAGTTCCAATATCTCGACCATCCATTACAACCCCTTTACCCTTACCTAGTTTTTGTTGTTGATCTACCAGCTTACTCCGCACCTCAGAGATAGCTGCAACAGGACTTACTTGTCCTGAAACCTCTAGTGAGCGTATTCGTTTTTCAACATTTACATTATTTAAGAATACCTCGGCAGCGCCAGTACTTTTATTTTTTTGAAAGTGAAGTACGACTCCTTCTAAAGCCCCAATTAGGGCAAGGCTATCTATTCCGGTTTTTGAAATAAAACCTTGCTGCATAGCAAAAAGTGTTACTGCGCGATACATTGCACCTGTATCTACATATATATAGTCTAGCCAATCTGCCAATTGCTTTGCAATGGTGCTTTTCCCTGTAGAGGAAAAACCGTCAATAGCGATGGTTATTTTTGTCATTATTGTAAGTCTATATTAAGGCCAAAAAAGCTAGTCGAGGCCGCAGTGTTATATTTAGAATACGAATAATTTACGCGTACTTTATTGAGTTTTATACCAAAACCAGCACTTATACCCGAAAAAGCCCGTGTATCAATTATCCGCAATTCTTCTGCACGTCTAAAGTTATACCCCAGCCGTATATTAAAACCACTTTCTGGAAACAATTCGATTCCAAGAATTATATGGCGCATTGTTTCGTCTATAAAGTTAGTGGTTTCTGAGGTAACAGCACCTTCTAAATCTGTAGTTTCTCTATCGGGGTTATTAAAAGCTAGGTCCCAACGCTGTACATTTTCTAGAGTAAAATGCCATCTAATAGGAATGCGTTCTAGAATTTGAGAAACTCCTAGAATAATTTCAAAAGGAAGGGGTTCAATTTCTATATCATAAGGTGTAAGCTGAGTACCAATATTTCTAGCTACACCTGTTATTTGAAGGTCCCACTCTTCATGCACATACATTAAACCTAGATCTGCGGCAACACCAAAGGAACTATATTGTTCTAGCTTAGAGGATATAAGTTTAATATTTCCGCCGTAATGAAAATTAGTATATGGAATATTACGCGCATGCCCTACAGAAATAGCAACCTCTCCACCACTAAAGCTATTTGTGGCATTTCCCTGTTCATCAAAACCATCAAAGTTTCCATAATTAATGTAGGTAATTCCAGCATGTATTACCTGTGTATACCTGTCCCACAAATAGGCATAAGCTACCGTACCATAATTAACATCGCCTAAGTAGTTGTTGTAGTTTATCGATAGTTGTTTATCCATTGCTGGATTAATGGCTGCAGGGTTAAACAATCCTTGAATAGGATCATAATCATAATTAGTAACAATTTTACCACCCAAAGCGGCTTGCCTAGGGTTGTTTACTAAATTGAGAAACTGGTAGGTTGATCGACCGCCAATTTGAGCATAGGCAGAAAAAGCTAGTAGTGAGATTAATAAAAATAAAACCTTTTGGTTCATACGTGATGGCACAATATTCTTTTGTAAGATAACGAGTGTAAGTATAATTTATTTTTATTAGAGCAGAAAAGAGTTGTAATAAAAAAACAGCTATCCGTTTCAATGGCTAGCTGTTTTATAATTGATCTTATAGTTTTTTTGCTCCTTTTACTTTTTCCTTTGTTAATGCTAGCGCTAAAACGTCACTCATCTCTTTGACATAATGAAAGGTTAATCCTTTTAAATACGCTGGATTAATTTCATCGATATCACGTTTATTTTCTTCACAAAGTAAAATCTCTTTAATGCGTGCGCGTTTTGCTGCTAGTATTTTTTCTTTAATTCCACCAACTGGCAACACTTTACCACGTAAGGTAATCTCACCTGTCATGGCCAAACTCTTTTTAACTTTGCGTTGGGTAAATAAAGAAACCAGAGAGGTGAGCATGGTAATTCCTGCACTAGGCCCATCTTTAGGTGTAGCCCCTTCTGGTACGTGAATATGTACATTGTATTTTTCAAAAATATCCTGCTTAAGTCCAAGTTTTTCTGCGTTAGACTTAATATACTCCATAGCAATGGTTGCTGATTCTTTCATGACTTTACCTAGGTTTCCAGTCATGTTCAGTGTTCCTTTTCCTTTGCTAATGGTTGATTCAATAAATAAAATATCTCCACCAACACGGGTCCAGGCTAAGCCCGTAACAACACCAGCTACTTGATTGTTTTCATATTTATCTCGTTCTAATCTTGGAACGCCTAATATGTCAATAATAGCATCATTACTTACTTTAACATCATACGTTTCTTCCATGGCAATCTTCATGGCAGCATACCGAACCGTTTTGGCAATTTGTTTTTCCAAACCACGTACACCACTTTCACGAGTATATCCTTCTACTATTTTTTCAAGTTGTGGCTTTCCAACTTTGAGGTGCGCTCTGCTTAGTCCGTGTTCTTTTAATTGTTTTGGAAATAAATGCTGCTTGGCTATTTCTACTTTTTCCTCAATAGTGTACCCTGTAACATTTATAATTTCCATGCGGTCTCTTAGGGCAGGCTGTATGGTACTCAAACTATTAGAGGTCGCAATAAACATAACCTTAGATAAGTCATAGCCTAGTTCTAGAAAATTATCATAAAACGAATTGTTTTGCTCTGGATCTAAAACTTCTAGCAAAGCAGAAGATGGATCTCCTTGGTTTCCAATAGAAAGCTTGTCTATTTCATCTAAAACAAAAACAGGATTGCTTGTTCCTGCTTTTTTCAGGCTCTTAATAATACGACCAGGCATCGCCCCTATATAAGTCTTTCGATGTCCCCGTATTTCTGCTTCATCTCTAAGACCTCCTAAAGAAATACGAATGTATTCTCTACCTAATGCCTCTGCTACAGATTTACCTAAAGAAGTTTTACCGACTCCCGGTGGTCCGTACAAACAAAGAATAGGTGATTTCATGTCATTTCGGAGCTTTAAAACAGCAAGGTATTCTATGATGCGTTTTTTAACATCATCAAGCCCGTAATGATCTCTATCAAGTATTTTCTTAGCGCGTTTAAGGTCAAACTTATCTTTACTAAATTCATTCCAAGGCAATTCTAGAAGAAGGTCTAAATAATTTTTTTGAATGCTATATTCAGCAACTTGCGGATTTAAGCGTTGCATTTTAGTTAATTCATTTTTGAAATGTGCCGCCGTATCATCATTCCATTTTTTAGCCTTACCTCTGGCTCGCATCTCTTCAATTTCAGCTTCAGAAGAACTACCACCCAGTTCTTCTTGAATGGTTTTCATTTGCTGATTCAAAAAATACTCACGCTGTTGCTTGTTAATATCAGTATGCACCTTTGACTGAATATCATTGCGTAACGATAGTTTTTGCAACTCCAGATTCATGTAACGTAAGGTTTCTAATGCTCTTTCTTGCAAATCGTTAATTTGCAACAATGCTTGCTTTTCTGATACTGAAATATTCAAGTTTGAAGAAACAAAGTTGATCAAAAAAGAAGGGCTTTCTATGTTCTTTATAGCAAAGGAAGCATCACTAGGTATGTTAGGGCTATCCTTAATGATGGCCAATGATTTCTCTTTAATCGTTTCTACAATAACCAAAAACTCTGCATTGTCTATGGCAGGCCTTGCCTCCTCAACAGCCCTTACAGTGGCCGTGATGTATGGTTCGGTAGTAATTACCTCAGATACTTGAAACCTTTTTTTACCTTGAATGATCACCGTAGTGTTTCCATCAGGCATTTTCAAAACCT
>JBLHII010000136.1:0-5316 GCA_047616265.1 Minisyncoccia bacterium | reverse complement strand
ATAATATAATTTGAGATATAGTTTGTTAATTTTAAGTTAATAAAAATGTTAATAAATTAGATTTTTATTAAAACATTTAGTCTACTTTGCTGAACATAACAACTTTACTAATTTATTAATTTATTAATTAAACATTATGGAAAAAATTTTAACTCAGTTTTTTGATCTACCAAAAATGATCAACAGTAAGCTCCCTATGAATAATTTTAATTCAATGGTTGAGGGCTCAGAACACAATGTAGCAAAATGGGCAGGTAATTTCTACACCGTTTCTGCTCTTGTTATTCTAGTAACCTCTTTATTTTATGTGTTATCTCCTATTTGGAATGGTGGCATGGGGGAAGGTTCTGGAGCTTTGGGTAATGTGGTTTCAATGCTTATTTGTGTGTATGCAGCATTCCCTATTGCACAGGTAGTAAGGTCTGCCGGAGATAGCTTAGCTAGCTCTAAGAGTGGAATAGTTGATTTTGTATTTAGAGACTTAGCAGTAGCTAACATTAAGTTATTAGGTCATGTTGGCGCATTAGTTGCATTGTTTGGTGCAATTTGTATGACGATAACATGGGCTACTTCACTGGATGTTTCTGGGAGTTTTATGACTGATTGGACATCAAACATTGATTATGCATATGCGCTTCCAATGGCTGCTGTTGCATCATTAACAGAGCTTCTTAACCTTGGGTTTATTGGTGGAGTTCTTGCTGATTGGTCTGCTTGGGACCCTACTTCAGCTTCAGGTGAAGCTTGGAGTGTTAATGGATTTTACGCTGTATTATGGCAGTATGTTGGTGTAGTAGCAATTTTAGCTAAGCTATATGTTGCTTTGGCAATATATTATTTCTTCTACGGAATAATAAGCAGTTTAGTGAAATGGATAAAAAGTCCATACTTACCTTTTAAAACAAGTTAATACTTTATAAATAAGATTAGATTTTAGGCGCGATTTTTTTAAAAATCGCGCCTTTTTTCATTTACCCGTCCAAATGGCTGGATTTTCTCTCCATGCACTTAGTTGTTTGTTTTCTGTAGCCGAAATAAAATTTGATTCCCCTGCATTTAATAACAAATGCTCATAGTTGCTGAGAGTGTTCAGAGTTACATTAGCTTTAGCAAAGTTTTCATCTGCAATAGGAAAGCCATATGAAAAAATAGCAAGCATTCCTTTTACATTCAAGTTCGCTTCTCGAAGTGCTTCAACGGCAACTAGGCTACTTTTCCCTGTACTTATTAAATCTTCAACAACAACTACGGTTTGGTTTTCTTTTACCATCCCTTCAATTTTGTTTTGTCTTCCGTGTTTTTTTGCTTCTGGCCTAACATAGCAAAAAGGGAGGTTAAGATAGTCTGCTACGAGCATACCAATACCTATAGCTCCTGTAGCCACCCCAGCAATAACATCTGGTTTGCCATACAATGTTTCTATTTGTGCGGCAATATGCTCTTTTATATAGTCTCGTATCCTTGGGTATGAAAGTGTTAAGCGGTTATCACAATATATAGGTGACTTCCATCCAGAGGCCCATGTAAAAGGTTCTTGTGGTTGTAGTTTTATTGCATTAATTTGCACTAATAATTCTGCTGTCTTTTGGGCGGTTTCCTTATTTAATATCATAACTGCAAATGTATAAAGTTTTTGTCAATGACGTACCTATAATATTGTCTACCAAGAAAAATATTGGAAAGCAATACACAACCATTCCATTAAAGGATGTGAAGTTTAAGAAATTGATTCATAAAATTAATGAAGGTTCTTTGCAGTATGTAAATCTATATCATAAAAATGAAGAAAACTTGGAGCGCTTTTTGTTAAAAAAACTCCCAGTTGTTATTGCGGGAGGAGGTTTAGTTTTTAATGCGAAGAAAGAAATACTTTTTATACGCCGCAACGGAAAATGGGACTTGCCAAAAGGAAAGGTTGAGAAAGACGAGCGTTATCAAGATGCTGCGGTACGGGAGACTGAAGAAGAAACGGGTGTACAGGGTTTAGAGGTGATTAAGTTTATTACTAAAACGTATCACGTTTTTAAACGCAATGATAAGTTCAAGCTCAAAGTAACTTATTGGTATGAGATGTATTCAAACTATAAAGGAGAGCTGAAGCCACAGGCTGAAGAAGATATTACAAAAGTGCGTTGGAAGAACTTTGAGAAAACGCAAAAAGCACTAACGGAGTCTTATGAAAACATCAAACTTCTTTTTCCTAAAGAATACTTAACCACCCATCCTAATGATAGGATATCTTAGGTGTGATTTCTTATAAATGATATAAACCTTATCTGCATTTTTTTTATAATAAATTGGTAGTGGTCTTTGTCAAAACCAATGAAATAGCGTTTTTTATTTAAATATGTGTGTGTAGTTTGAATTGCTTTTCTATATTTGTGTATAAAATTAAACTTAATATAACCTTAAAAATTATTTATTATGAAAAAAATTACTTTAACGCTAGCTGCTTTAGCACTAGGTTTTACTGCATTTTCTCAAAATGTAGTTATCGAAAGACTAGCCGATGGTGCTACGTCTTTAATCTCAACTAATGGTGATGGTGATGCAGGTGTATTCTGTGCTGATTTTTTCACACTTGATGAAGATACTACATTAGGTAGCTTTGTATTCCCTGGTTTTAACTCTACTCTTCCAAATATAGAAGATATATTAACTGGAGGAGATTTCTTTATCTACCAAGATGGTGGTGGATTTCCTGATGCAGATCCAACAACAACTGACGCTCTTGTTAACTTAACAAGTGTACAAGTAGATGCTGGATTAACTAAGCTAGTAGATGGAGATGATACTGACATTGGTTACCAAGTTGATGTAACTGCTGCTAATGGTGGTGTTCAAGTTACGTTACCAGCTGGTGACTACTGGGTAGCTTTTGCTCCCGCTGTAGTAGGTGCTTCTGCCGGTGACGGACGTTGGAACTGGACTGGTTCTACAGTAGTTACTGCAAATGAGCCTTTACTTATTGATCCAGATGATTTATTTGGAGCAGGTGCAACAGACTGGACTGGTATTTCTGGACTTATTGGTGCAGATTTTCCTTCTTTTGGATTTACTTTAGTTGACGAAGAATTATTAGGTCTTGGTGACAATGATTTAGTAGGTACTACTATATTCCCTAATCCTGCAACTAGCGTACTTAATGTATCTCTTTCTTCTAACGTAGAATTAAAAAGTGCTGTATTATTTGATGTGTTAGGAAAAAACACAGGTGCAACTTTAGTAAATGGTTCAATGAACATTGCTGATCTTGCTGCGGGTGTATACATCTTAAGCATTGAGACTAACAATGGTTCTTTAACACAAAAAGTAATTAAGCAATAAGCTTTACAACATACTTTATTAAAGCCTCGCAATATGCGAGGCTTTTTTTTGTCTTTTTTTTGAATCTTAAGGGTTTCTTATTTTCATCTTTGGAGGCTTTAAAGCGTATCCTTTATTGTTTTCACCCTCATATATTTGTGTGGTTAATTGCTAGCTGGATATATACGCACTGCCTATGTCTTTTAAAGCACCAAACGTTAAGAGGTGCTATGGTTTTTTATGGGGTATAATTTTCAATAAAAGAGGAGCTATGGATTACCTTAAATAGTTAAGGAAGCGGAGGCTATTATTGAAAAATAAAAAAACCATTAATGCTAAAAAGCACTAATGGTTTTTTTGGATAACTATCGTATTATATAAATGCTAGCTATTCATAGATATTAAGAACTCATCATTGTTTTTTGTATTTTTAATACGATCACTAATAAACTCCATTGCTTCAACAGGGTTCATATCTGCAAGATATTTACGCAATACCCACATACGTTGTATTGTTTTTTCATCTAGCAGTAAATCGTCTCTACGCGTACTTGAAGATGTTAGGTCTACAGCAGGAAAGATACGGCGGTTAGATATTTTTCTATCCAATTGTAATTCCATGTTACCAGTACCTTTGAACTCTTCAAAGATTACCTCGTCCATTTTTGAACCTGTCTCAGTCAAGGCTGTAGCAATAATACTTAAGGATCCACCATTTTCTATATTACGAGCAGCTCCAAAGAAACGTTTCGGTTTGTTAAGGGCAGCGGCATCTACTCCACCAGAAAGAATTTTACCACTTGCGGGTTGTACGGTATTGTATGCTCTTGCCAAACGTGTTATAGAATCTAAAAGAATCACCACATCGTGACCACATTCTACCAGGCGCTTTGCTTTATCAATAACTAAATTTGCAATACGTACATGCTCAGAAGGTTCTTTGTCAAACGTAGAAGCAATAACCTCACCTTGCACATTACGTTGCATGTCAGTAACTTCTTCTGGGCGTTCGTCAATTAAAAGAATCATTTGGTAGACTTCTGGATGATTGGCTGCAATACCGTTAGCAATGTCTTTTAATAACATTGTTTTACCTGTTTTTGGCTGAGCCACTATCATACCACGTTGTCCTTTACCAATAGGCGAAAATAAATCTATAATACGTGTAGATAGGGTTGGTTGTTTTTCAGAAATATTAAATTTTTCTTGAGGAAATAATGGTGTTAAATGTTCAAAAGCAATTCTGTCTCGAACTACATTTGGATTTTGACCATTAATTTTATTTACCTTAATAAGAGGGAAATATTTTTCTCCTTCTTTTGGAGGGCGAACGACTCCTAAAACTGTATCGCCACTTTTTAAACCAAAGAGTCTAATTTGTGATTGTGAGACATATATATCATCTGGAGATGATAGGTAGTTGTAATCACTAGAGCGAAGGAAACCATATCCGTCTTGCATAATGTCAAGGACTCCTTCACTTTCTATAATACCATCAAATTCAAAATCTGGTTGCTTATATCTGTTTCGACTGTCTTTGTTACCGTTGTTGCGGTTGTCTTGTTTTGGTTTGTTCTCACGATGTGTTTTCTTACTGTCGTTTCCACCTTTTTGACGGTTGTCATTTTGTTGACTGTTGTCTGTGTTTTTATTTTTGTGTTGTGGTTTGTTGTCTTTAGAACGGTTGTCTTGAGGGCGTTTGTCTGGAGTCTGTTCTGCCGTATCGTCCTTTTTTTCTGGAGGAGTTTCTTGTTTTTTTGATTCCTTTTTTTCTGCAGGATTTGATTTTTCTTTTGGAATTTGTTTTGCTCTAGGATTTGGCTTGTGTCTTGGTGGGCGAGGGGTTCGTTCTTCTGCTTTAGGATCTGCAGGGGTAGTAACAGTCTCTTTTGGTGTTTCTGAAACGATAGCCTTTATTGCGTTAGGGTTTGCTGCTTGGTAATCAAGAATTTGATATACCAGATCTAGCTTTTTTAAAGTTCTATATTTTGGAACCTTTAATGTGTTTGC
>JBLHII010000135.1:0-5333 GCA_047616265.1 Minisyncoccia bacterium | reverse complement strand
GATTGATGAATTTGGCACAGGTTCAGATCCAGAATTAGGGGGTGCTTTGGCAGAGACCTTTTTAGAGGTTTTTTACGAAAGAGAAGCTTTTGGTATTATCACAACACATTATGCTAATTTAAAATTGTTAGCAAATGAGCTTCCACACGCCATTAATGCTAACATGTTATTTGACAGTAAAACACTGGAGCCCTTATATAAACTTCATTTAGGAGAAGCAGGAAGTTCTTTCACTTTTGAAGTAGCACAAAAGAATGGCATACCATATAGCCTAATAAATAGGTCTAAAAAGAAAGTAGAAGGTGGGAAAATTCGTTTTGACAAATCTATAGCAGATCTACAAAAAGAACGCTCTAAACTCCGTAAAACATCAGAATATCTTGAAACCTCTGCTCAAAAAGCACAAAAAAAAGAGAAAGAATTAGAAGCGGTTAATATTAAAGTAAAAGACAAATTAGAGAGCTACCAAGAGCTGTATGATAGCAATCAAAAATTAATTGCTATTGGGAGGAAGTTTGATCAAGTGTCTGAACGGTATCATAATAATAAAAAGAAAAAAGTATTGCAGGAAGAGTTATTCAAGCTTGTTATGGTAGAAAATAGCAAGCGTAAAAAAATAGCTCCAAAACAAAAGAAACAAGTCGAGACCAAAGAACGAATCACGCAACAAGAAGTAGATCAAAAAGTAGCAGAAATACGTACTCGTAAAAAGAAAGAAAAAGAGGCAGCAAAAAAAGCACCACCACCAGCACCTAAAGTAACCTTAAAGGTTGGAGATAGAGTACGTATGTTAGATGGTAAGGCTATAGGCACTATAGACACCATAGAAAAGAAAAAAGCCATTGTTAACTATGGTATTTTTACCACTAACGTAAATCTAGATGCCTTAGAAAAAGTATCTTAATGCATTGAAAACAAATAAGATACTCATTCTAGCAGTTAATGATTATTTTTGAGAGGTATGAATAAAGAATCAACATCCCGTATTATTCTTTTTGATGGTGTTTGTAACCTATGCAACAGCGCTGTCAATTTTGTTATAAAGAGAGATCGTGCTAATCTATTTAAATTTACGACACTTCAAGAAGAACCTGGCGTTTCGTTATTAAAAAAACACCACATCAATTCAAAAGAAATAGATTCTATCGTATTGATCGCTCATGGAAAAGTATATGTTAAATCTACAGCTGCTTTACACATTGCAAAGAATATGTCGAAAGGATGGCCCCTACTCTATATGTTTATTATTATACCTGTATCTATTAGAGATAAAATATATGAGTATGTTGCCAAAAATAGATATACATGGTTTGGCAAAAAAGAACATTGTATGATTCCTTCACCATCCTTGAAAGAAAAGTTTTTATAATCTTAAATTTGTTGATTAATTAAAAAAGCGAAATAAAAAAATATTCTCATAATGAGCCGTATTTTTACAAAATAAATATACCTACATGGAGTATCAAATTGTGTTAGACAAAGTAATGAGTATTGCAAGTAATTATGGTGTCAAAGTAATTGGTGCTATTGTTATATGGATTGTTGGATCATGGGCTATAAAAAAATTAATGAAGGCCGCTAATAGCCTGATGGATAAAAGTCATTATGATGAGAGTCTTAAAAAGTTCTTATTAAACCTCACTAGTATTGTCTTGAAAGTATTATTAGTGCTTTCTATACTAGGTAATTTAGGCATAGAAACAACCTCATTTGCAGCGGTATTAGCTTCTGCTGGTTTAGCAATTGGTTTAGCACTACAAGGGTCACTAGCTAATTTTGCAGGAGGAGTTATGCTTATGATATTTAAGCCTTTTAAAATTGGTGACTTTATTGAAGCCCAAGGAAAAATAGGAGTGGTAAAAGAAATTGAAATTTTTACTACTAAAATTGTGGGGCCAGGCAACCATTTAATTATTATACCAAATGGTATTCTATCTAATGGTAGTATCACAAACTATACAGATCAAGACACAAGACAAGTTCGTCACGTTATAGGGGTTTCTTATGATGCAGATATTAAAAAAGCAAAGGAAGTATTGCTAAAGGTGCTTACCTTACAGGAAAAGGTCTTAAAAGATCCTCCGCCAAGTATAGAGGTTGTTGAATTGGCAGACAGTTCTGTAAATTTTGCAGTTCGCGGTTGGGTTAAAACTGAAGATTATTGGGGAGTACACTGTACTACACTAGAACATGCAAAAATTGCTTTAGATGAAGCTGGTATAGAAATTCCTTATCCTCACAGTGTTGAAATTCAAAAATAACATACAACGATAATAGTTGTCATAAAGGCGGTCTGAAGAGACCGCCTTTATGATATAGCCTTACACTACTTTATTTTGTATAAGTATCATCCCAATTCTTTACTTTAGGATCTCCTAATTTGCCTTGAGATTTTGCAACTAGCATAGACACTGTTGCATCACCAGTTACATTTATAACTGTTCTACACATATCTAAAGGCCTGTCTACAGCAAATATTAACGCGAGTCCAGCCTCAGGAATACCTGCGTACCCCAATACTCCAACAAGCATTACCATACCAGCTCCAGGAACTGCGGCAGATCCAATAGAGGCTAATGTTGCCGTTGCAATAATACCCAATTGGGTTCCGAAACTTAAATCCATACCAAAAGCCTGAGCGATAAAAACTGCTGCAACAGCTTGATATAAACTAGTTCCATCCATGTTAATAGTAGCACCAATTGGTAACACAAAACTAGACACCTCTTCTTCTACTCCTAAATGTTCTGTTACACGCTCCATCGTTACGGGTAGTGTTGCCGCACTACTACTAGTAGAAAATGCCAATAACTGCGCAGGTGCAATTCCGTTTAAGAAAAACCTCGGTGATTTTTTGGTAAACACTCTAACTAGTGCTATGTAAAATACCACCATTAGTAATAAACCAAACACCACAGAAACAGCATACATACCCAAGGCTGCAAAAAGATCTGCGCTTGGGGCTTCAACAACTAGGGATGCCATTAATGCAAAGACACCATAGGGTGCCGCTAGCATAATTAAGTCAACCATTTTTAATATAACCTCATTAAGACCGTCAAAAAAGTCTTTGACTGTTTTTCCTTTTTCTTCTGGAATTAAAATCAATGAAATTCCAAAAAACACTGCAAAGAAAATAACCTGTAACATATTTCTGTTACTAGAAGCAGCACTTACAATATTACTTGGCACTAAATCTATAAGTGCCTGCAGAGGACCGGCATCTTTTTGTGCTGCTGCAGCTTGAAGTTTTGCATCTGCCTCACCGCCATAAGCTTCAACCAATTCATTACGAGTGTCTTCATTTATTGTTTTTCCAGGTTGTATTAGACTTACCACTGTAAGCCCTATAGATACTGCTATTACTGTTGTCACCACATATATAGAGATAGTCCGCATCCCCATTTTAGACAAACTTGAAATGTCTTTTAGGTCTGAAATTCCTTTAATTAAAGCCGCCAATATAAGTGGAATAGCAATCAGCTTTAAAGAACTTATAAATATAGTTCCGAAGGGTTTGATCCAATCTCCAATAAATGAAGCGCCCCAATCGAAATTAGTGAGTAGCAGTGCAAAAAGCACTCCTACAGCCATACCTAAAAGAATTTTCCAATGTAATGCAAGTTTTTTCATAGACTATAGTTCCGAAGAAAATTAAGAATATATTCTTAATTCAATGATTATTAATATTTTACAACCTACTTAAACCCCTTGTAAATGGCACACCGAGTTTATCGTAAATAGAATCATAAATTTACAATTTAGATAATTTATTTGCTAACCAAAAATCTGCAATAGTCAAGGCTGCCATAGCCTCTACAATAGGAACTGCTCTTGGAACAACACAAGGATCATGACGCCCCTTTCCTTGCATTTCTACTTTTTCACCTTTGTTATTTATAGTTTCTTGATTTTGCATAACCGTAGCTACAGGTTTAAAAGCGACCCTAAAGTAGATATCCATTCCGTTACTAATGCCGCCTTGAATTCCTCCAGATAAATTGGTTTTGGTAGTTCCATCTTCATTGAAAAGATCGTTGTGCTCACTACCCTGCATCCTAGCACCACAAAAGCCACTGCCAAATTCAAATCCTTTTACTGCATTTATAGAGAGCATTGCTTTGCCTAGTTGTGCATGTAATTTATCAAAAACGGGCTCTCCTAATCCAATAGGAACATTCTGTATTACACAGGTAATAGTGCCACCAATGGTATCACCTTGTTTTTTAATTTCTTTAATCTTAGCTATCATTTTAGAAGCCGTTTCTGCATCTGGACAACGCACCTCAGTACGCTCTATTTGCTTGAAATCTAAATCTTGATAGGGCTTTTCTAGAAAAATATTTCCTACTGAAGATACAAAAGCGTCAACCGTAATACCTGCTAGCAATTGCTTTGCAATAGCGCCTGCAGCTACCCTGCTAGCGGTTTCTCGTGCAGATGAACGCCCTCCTCCACGGAAGTCACGGTGTCCATATTTCTTGTCAAAGGTATAATCTGCATGGCTTGGTCTGTAACTATCTTTAATGTGAGTGTAGTCAGTTGATTTTTGATTGGTATTTTCAATGATAAAGCCAATAGGAGTTCCTGTTGTTTTTCCTTCAAATATTCCTGACAAAAAACGTACTGTATCTGGTTCTTTGCGCTGGGTAACGATAGCAGACTGCCCTGGCCTCCGACGCATCATTTCTGTTTGAACAGCCATTAGGTCAATAGAAATTCCTGCTGGACATCCATCAATTACACCACCAATAGCCTCACCGTGTGATTCACCAAACGTAGTTAGTTTAAAAAAATTTCCGAAGGTGTTACCGGCCATATTTTGCTTTTATAACAAATGTAATTTTTATGATTGAATACAAAAAATTAATCAAGGTCCATTGTTAAAATAGACTACGTACTTTATTTTCGTTCTGAATATAGTAATTTCTATCTGCCAAAAAATAGTTAAAACTACTTGGTTGGCGGTGCTGAGGGTCTTACTTCTATTTTACTTGGTAAGGTTCTTGGATTCATTTTTAGTAAATCTACAACCAACTCACCAATATCTTCTTGTTGTATCTTCCAAGCATCTTTTTCACTAGGTTCGTTACCATTAAAATATGTAGATACACTTCCCGGCATTATAGTACTTACCTTAACACCATGTTGCCGAACATCAAGCATAGCCGCTTGTGTAAACCCGGTTAGCCCAAACTTACTGGCATTATATGCGGTGGCTCCTGCAAAAAAATTAGCACCTGCCAAACTAGAAATGGTAATGTAGTATCCTTTGGTTTTCTTTAATGATTTTAAGGTGCTTTTCAAGGTGTAAAAAGCCCCTGTTAAGTTAG
>JBLHII010000134.1:0-5339 GCA_047616265.1 Minisyncoccia bacterium | reverse complement strand
TGCTGGGAATCTAGACAAAAACATGCTACACGTTATAGGAGCTGCTCAGGTTCCATACATTATGATGCACATGCGCGGCACTCCGCAAACCATGAAAACACTTACAGACTATCAAGATATTACAAAGGAAGTGCTTTTTTATTTTTCTGAACGTCTAGCAGCAGCTCGAAGCTATAATATCAATGACATTGTTGTAGACCCTGGGTTTGGTTTTGCAAAAACAACAACTCAAAGTTTTGAATTATTGAATCATTTAGCTCTTTTTGAAACATTAGAAGTTCCGATGCTAGCGGGAATTTCTAGAAAATCAATGATCTATAAAACACTTGATGTTTCGGCTAAAGAAGCTCTTAACGGCACAACAGCTCTACACATGATTGCCCTTCAAAAGGGAGCAAAAATCTTAAGGGTTCATGATGTAAAAGAAGCTACAGAATGCATCAAACTATTTGAGCAACTTAATACAGATGACTAACTAAAAATTTAATCCTACATTTACACAAGAAACAAAACAAAACCATTTGGATTTTTTTGAGATAACAGATTTTAGGATCATTGATGCCATAGACATTTTATTGGTAGCTGGATTGCTATACTATCTATATAGATTAATAAAAGGTACCGTGGCTATTAATATTTTTATTGGTATTGTGATAATCTACGGTATTTGGTGGCTTACCGATCTACTGGAAATGGAGCTACTGAGTAAAATACTCGGAGGCTTTTTGGGTGTTGGAATGTTTGCTTTAATTGTAGTGTTTCAACAAGAAATAAGAAAGTTCTTACTGATGTTAGGCTCTACCAATTTCAAAGCCAACCGTGTTTTTAGACAATTCAAATCTATTTCTAGTGACGCTATTGCTACTACTAACATAACGCCAGTGATAGAGGCTTGTAAAAAAATGAGCGAAAGTAAAACTGGTGCTCTTATTGTAATAAAACGAAACAACAGCCTAGAGTTTGTGAAGTCTAGTGGAGATGCCATGAATGTAGCTGTAAACCAACCTATCTTAGAAAGTATCTTTTATAAAAACAGCCCCCTACATGATGGGGCTATGCTTATTGAAGGAAATACCATTACTGCAACACGTGTTATATTACCGATCTCTGACGACAAGAAAATACCCCTTCGTTTTGGCCTTCGCCATAGAGCTGCTGTTGGAGTAAGTGAAAAGAGTGATGCAGTATGCATAGTGGTAAGTGAAGAAGATGGGCAGATCTCTTATCTTAAAGATGGTAATTTCGTGTTGTATGAAACCTTGGAAGAACTCACCAAGATTATAAATAAAGACTTACGGTAAACTTACAACACCTCTTCTGAAGCGAATTGTACGTCATAAAGGGTGCGATAGTAGCCATCTTGTTCCAATAACTCTTGATGCGTACCAGATTCCATAATTTTACCGGCATGCATTACCAATATTTTGTCCGCTTTTTTAATGGTAGCCAATCTATGGGCAATAACAATAGAGGTACGTCCTTTGGTTATTTTCTCTGTAGCAGTTTGTATCATCTCTTCAGAATACGAATCTACAGAAGAGGTAGCCTCATCTAAAATCAGGATACCAGGATTGCTAACATATGCACGCAAAAAGGCAATTAATTGTCGCTGACCAGAAGACAACATTACCCCACGCTCTTTTACATTGTACTGAAACTTACCAGGCAGTGAATCGACAAATTTTAAAATACCTATTTGAGTTGCCGCTTCTTCTATTTCTTTTGCTGAAACAGAAGCGTCATTTAAACTTATATTATTCTGTATGGTATCAGCAAAAAGGAAAACATCCTGCAAAACAACCGCAATCTCCTCTCGTAAAGAAGACAGGGTGTATTCTTTTATAGAAACTCCATCTATTAGAATGTCACCACTGTTAATTTCATAAAAACGGTTGAGTAAGTTAATAATGGTAGATTTTCCGGCGCCCGTTGCACCAACAATAGCAATAGTCTCCCCTGGGTTGACCGTAAAAGAAATATCTTTGATTACTTGCTCCCCTTCTACATAACTAAAACTAACATTCTTAAAAACGATAGCACCTTTCGTGTTTTTCAAAACCTGCGTGCCTTGATTCGTTATGTGAGATGTTGTATCTAAAATTTCAAAAACACGCTTTGCGGCAACCATTCCCATTTGCAATGTGTTAAACTTATCTGCAATTTGGCGTAAAGGCCTAAAAAACATCTGTGCTAATTCAATAAAAGCAACAATCAATCCAAGGGTAATAACACTGTTCTCTGCAGCCTTCAAGCCACCAAACCAGACCAACAAGCCTATAGCTACAGAAGAGGCCATTTCTGCAATAGGAAAAAATATGGAGTTATACCATACTGTTTTAATCCATGCCTTTTTATGTTTTTCATTAATCGCATGAAACTGTTTGTATTCTGTGTTTTCTCTTGCAAAAATTTGCACAATCTTCATCCCCGTAATACGCTCTTGCACAAAAGAATTTAAATTAGCTACCTGCGCTCTCACCTCTTCAAAAGCTACTTTCATAGCGCGCTGAAAAATTCGAGTTGCAATAAGAATAATAGGTAAAATAGCAAACACAATTAGCGACAATAACCAACTTTGGTACAACATAAAAGCTGCAATGGCACCCATTTTAAGTAAGTCTGCAATAATCATGAAGAGCCCTTGACTAAAAATACTTGAAATAGTTTCTATGTCATTTACGGCACGTGTTGTGAGCCTTCCTACCGAGCTAGTATCATAATACTTCATCTTAAAACGCATCATCAAGCTAAACAACTTAATACGCATATCCTTGATGATATGTTGCCCTAACCAATTGGCATAGAAAATAAACGAAAACTGAAAAATAACCTCTAACACCAAGACCCCAAGCATCAAAGATATAAAGAAAATAAGTCCTGAAGGATCTTGTGGCACAATAGACTCATCAATGGTGCGCTTTAAAAAATAGGGTCGTAGAATAGCTAATACAGACAGTACGACGGCCGTAAAAGCAACAAAATAATAAACCAACCGATATGCATTAGCGAATACCAACAACCGTTTAAATAGCTTAAAATCAAATGCCTTCCCTGATGCCATGTTTGTTTTCTGAAATATTATGTGATAAAAATAGCTTCTGGATATGCTACTTTTGTTAAGTACAAGCCCTGAGCTGGCGCGGAAGCGCCAGCATTAGATCTGTCTTTTGATGCTAGAATTTGCTTAAAGTCTTCAAGACTTTTTTTCTCGAAACCAACATCTAATAAGGTACCTACAACAGCACGAACCATATTTCGCAAAAACCGATCTGCAGCGATGGTGAAGAATAAGGAATTGCCCTGTAATACCCATATCGCTTTTTTTACATCACAATAGTAGGTTTTTACATCTGTATTTGATCTTGAAAAGCATTGAAAATCTTGATGACCTAATAACAAATTAGCTGCCTCATTCATGAGAACAACGTTAGGCCTTTTATGTACTTGATGAGCTAGCCCTGTAGTGAACGGATTTTTTGAGAGAACAATATGGTATGCATACGCTCTTTCTGAAGCATGAAAACGCGCATGCGCGTCTTCCACAACAGGACGAATACTGGTTACCGAGATGTCTTCAGGCAAAAGAGCATTGATTCTATATATAGCCTCAGAAATATCTTGGATATCAAGGAAGTCAAAATGAGCAAACAACTGTTTGGCATGAACCCCTGCATCGGTTCTTCCTGCTCCTACAACTGTAATAGATGTTCTTAAAAAAATAGTCATCGCCTCTTCAAGTACCTGCTGTACACTTAATGCATTGGGCTGTCGCTGCCAACCACAATAAGAGGCTCCGTAATATGCTAATTCAATAAAATATCGCACGTTGCTATTTTTTTTACAAAGGTACACTTTAGCGAAAAGTAATTGCCTTGTGAATTGATAATTTTTGTTGGGTTTCTTAACCTAACAATGACAAAATCTTGATAGAATAAACGTATTTTTGAAGCTATAAAACTCTCAATACGTGACTAAAATACTGCTGCTTAGTGATACCCATAGCCATATGGACGATACCATCCTAAAATATGTAAAACAGGCGGATGAAGTTTGGCATGCTGGGGACATAGGTAATTTAAAAATAACAGATACAATAGCCTCCTTAAAACCGTTACGTGCTGTATTTGGAAACATCGATGCCGCAGATGCTAGAGCTACCTATCCACTAGATTTACATTTTATGTGTGAAGAGGTGGCGGTCTTTATTACTCACATTGGTGGGTATCCCGGCAGATACAACCCTAGAATTAGAGAATCAATTTATGCAAATCCACCCAAATTATTTATTACCGGTCACTCGCATATACTAAAAGTAATGCCCTGTAAGAAAACAGGGTTACTGCACATGAATCCTGGTGCAATTGGCAGACATGGTTTCCACAAAGTACGAACTATGCTTAGGTTTGAGATAGACGGAACTATTATTAAGAACTTAGAGGTTATAGAATTAAAGAGATAAAAAAAACCTCAAAGTTGGCATACTTTGAGGTTTCGCACTAATAATACTAAGTTCGTGTTAACGCAAACGATCTACAGATTTTACGAGATCTTCATCCTTTTTGATGGCTTTATTGGCCATCGCTAAAAAAACGATAGAAATGATAGGAAGTAACACCCCAATACCCTTCTCTGAGACCAAAGTCTCTCCGGATATGTTTAGCGACCTATAAACGAAAACTCCCAGTAATACAAAGTTTAATATGATATTTAAACGATTCAACACAAATTGTGCTTGTCGCTTTTTAAATGTTAAAATAGCAATAATTGTTAAAGCAATAGAACCAAATATTAATCCAAAAACGAAGGGTTCTTGGTTGCTAATAACTGTTTCACCTTCTGTGTTTGTAATGACAGGAAACCAAATATACAATCCAGCAACAATAACAGCAGCAAGGGTTAGATATATGGTTTGTATGCGTTGTAACATGAAATTAAGAACTATTATGTGTAACAAAAATAAGGTTTCTTTTTAAAAATTGTGTCTAAGAATTTAATTTATTGTTGTATTATTGCATAATCAATATGTAACCATTTCAATCTAGGTTACTTATCTTCAAATAAATTTTTCAAACACAAATCTTTTTCTAAAGATTTCCCTCACTTTCACTTTAATCAAACTATTAAACTCTAGATGTTAGAAATTTCAGAATTAAAAGCTAAAAAATTACCTGAATTACAGGAATTAGCAAACACATTAAAGGTTCCAAAATATAGAACTTTAAAAAAGCTAGATCTGGTATATCAAATTCTTGATTACCAAGCAGCAAACCCTAACGCAATAAAGGCTATCGTTTCAGAAACACCAAAAGAGGCTGTTACTAGCCCTGCAGATCCTAAAG
>JBLHII010000133.1:0-5344 GCA_047616265.1 Minisyncoccia bacterium | reverse complement strand
TCGCATCTTAACAAATTCTTTATTTTCGTTTTATGGAAAAAGCACAACCTAACTCCCCGTATAAAAAGCGTCCTGGACAAGTAATTAACTTAGAAAAAGGAAAAATACCACCACAAGCTACTGATTTAGAAGAGGTTGTTCTTGGCGCTATGATGATTGATAAAAAAGGAGTTGATGAGGTTATAGATATTTTAAATCCAGATGTTTTCTATAAAGAGGCACATCAACACATATTTGAGGCTATCAACACTCTTTTCGTTGAAAGTCAACCTGTAGACTTATTAACCGTTTCACAACAGTTAAAGAAGATGCAAAAGTTAGAAGTGGCTGGAGGAGAGTTTTACTTGATTCAGCTTACTCAAAAAGTATCTTCATCTGCACATATAGAGTTCCATGCTCGTATCATACTTCAAAAATACATTCAAAGAAGTTTAATTAAAATTTCAAATGAAATTATTGAAGATTCTTATGATGAAACTACGGATGTTTTTGATTTACTAGATACTGCTGAGAGTAAATTATATGAAATTACACAAGGAAACATAAAGCGTTCTAGCGAGACGGCTCAAGATTTGGTGATTCAAGCCAAAAAGAAGATTGAAGAAATAGCCAATAAAGAGGGTTTATCTGGTATTCCTTCTGGATTTACTGAATTAGACAAGCTAACCTCTGGATGGCAACCAAGTGATTTAATTATTATTGCTGCACGTCCTGGTATGGGTAAAACTGCATTAACATTATCTATGGCACGTAACATGGCGGTAGATCACAATGTGCCAGTAGCCTTTTTCTCATGTGAGATGTCTTCTGTTCAGTTAATTACTCGTTTGATATCAAGTGAGACAGGGCTTTCTTCAGAAAAACTAAGAACCGGAAACTTAGAGAAACATGAATGGGAACAGCTAAACGTTAAGGTGAAAGGGCTTGAAAAAGCGCCATTATTTATTGATGACACACCTTCACTTTCTATTTTTGACTTGCGTGCAAAGGCAAGACGCCTTGCATCTCAGCATGGGGTTAAAATAATTATGATTGATTACTTGCAGTTAATGACAGCTGGAGGTGGAAAAAATGGAGGAAATCGGGAACAAGAAATATCCACAATTTCTAGAAACTTAAAAGCTTTAGCTAAAGAACTAAACGTACCTGTTATTGCATTGTCACAATTATCTCGTGCCGTAGAGACTCGTGGAGGAAGTAAGCGTCCATTATTGAGTGACCTTCGTGAATCTGGAGCTATTGAGCAAGATGCAGATATAGTTTCTTTTATTTACCGTCCAGAATATTATAAGATTGATGAATGGGATGATGATGACCATTCACCAACTGCAGGACAGGGAGAATTTATTGTGGCGAAACACCGTAATGGTGGATTGGATGAAATACGTCTTAAGTTTGTTGGACATTTAGGGAAGTTTGAAAACTTAGATACCTTTCCGTTTAACAATGAAATTGCTTCTAGCATGAATGCAGCAGCTAATGATGATACGTTTAGAACGCCTAATTTCCCATCTGTAGAAGATGCCTTTGGTAGTTCTTTTAACAACGACGCGCTCCCATCAAATGATGATGTTCCTTTTTAAAAGTAGGAGTTAACAATGTAATTTTAGTATGCACCATTGAATACCCTGCCTATTTTGTTGCTTACTTTTTGAATCATTAAAATTCTTTTGACGTTGCAAATCTTTGGCTTAGATTTTGTCGTTATATTTACACTATGACGAAGTTATTCACCTTATTATTTCTGTGCCTTTTTAGTGTGCAAAGTTATGCCTCTTACATTCTCATTCCTATGGATGAAACCACTCAAAAACAGCATTTGAAAGCCTATGGAATCACCTATTGGATCCTTGAAAAGAATGTGAAAGCCAAATGGTTGCTTAACTACAGAGGCGGCTCATTTTTAGTGCCAGATACTGAAGAGATACGAAAGGAGTGTCAAATACGTGGCGTCTCTTTTGAAATTATCAGCAATTCTAGCGCCGCACAGGTTCTCGAAGAAATAAGCAGTCCGTCAAAAAACATGGAGGCTGTCGTGCTAGAAAAAGCACCAAGAATTGCAGTCTATTCTCCCAAGGGGAACCAGCCCTGGGATGATGCCGTGACCATGGTGTTGACCTATGCCGAAATACCGTATAAAATTATTTATGACGAAGAAGTGCTAAGAGATGAACTTCTCTTGTATGATTGGTTGCATTTACATCATGAAGATTTTACAGGACAGTATGGTAAATTCTACAGAGCCTATCGCTCTGCACCTTGGTATATAGAAGTGAAAAGAGACTCTGAAGCCTTGGCAACTAAATTAGGCTACACTAAAGTATCTGAAGAGAAAAGAGACGTTGCATTGAAAATTAGAGATTATGTAGTTGGTGGCGGTTTTATGTTTGCGATGTGCAGTGCCACCGATAGTTTTGATATAGCACTTTCTGCAGAAGGTGTCGATATTTGTGAGCCTATGTTTGATGGTGATGCCAGTGATGCTAATTATCAAAGCAACATAAACTTTAAAAGAACATTTGCTTTTAAAAACTATTTATTAGAAAGAAGTCCAATGACATATGAGTTTTCTTCTATAGACATGACCTCTAAACGAAAAATTTCAAAAGAGACAGATTACTTTTCATTGATGGATTATTCTGCCAAATGGGATCCAATTCCATCGATGTTAGTTCAAAATCACACCTCTTTAGTAAAGGGCTTCATGGGGCAGACAACAAGTTTTAAAAGAGACCAAATAAAATCGAATGTTTTGATAATGGGAGCGCATTCGGCAAGTGGAGAGGCGCGCTATATTCATGGTATTAAAGGAAAAGGGTTTTTTACATTTTACGGAGGGCATGATCCAGAAGACTATCAGCATAGAGTAGGGGATGCCAAAACAGAATTGGCATTACATCCAAAATCTCCAGGATATCGTTTAATTCTAAACAATGTATTGTTTCCAGCTGCAAAAAAGAAGAAACAAAAGACCTAATCTATTTGTGTAAGGACAGTAAATAGGCAGCAGCCTCAAAAGGACTTGTATTTCCTTTTGCTAATTTTTTTAGTTGTTTTTTTAGTTCCTTTTTGACGTTTGGATTGGTGTAAAAATCACTTTTTAATCTATTCTCTATTGTTTGTAGCATCCAGAAATGCTGTTGTTCGTCTCGCTTACTTCCAAAATGACCTTCTTCTTTCATTTGTGTGACATACCCTTCTATAAGTTGAAGTGCTTCTTCGATTCCTTCATTTTTAATAGCACTACAGGTAATAGTCTTGGCAATCCAGCCATTATCTTTTGGAGGATATAGATGTAAAGCACGGTTAAATTCGGTCTTAGCCAATTTTGCAGCTTTGATATTTTCTCCATCTGCTTTATTTATAATAATAGCATCAGCCATTTCCATGATGCCGCGTTTGATCCCTTGTAATTCGTCTCCAGCACCTGCTAGTTTTAGTAATAAAAAGAAATCGGTCATGGAGTGGACTACCGTTTCGCTTTGACCTACTCCTACGGTTTCAATGACGATATGGGTATAACCAGCAGCTTCACATAAAATAATAGCTTCACGTGTTTTTCTTGCAACTCCTCCTAAAGAATCTCCACTAGCAGATGGTCTAATAAAGGCACGTTTATTTTTAACCAACTCCTCCATTCTAGTTTTATCCCCCAAGATGCTTCCTTTACTCAAGCTACTACTTGGGTCTACTGCTAGTACTGCTACTTTGTGCCCTTGCTTTGAAAGAAGTGTTCCAAATTGTTCAATAAAAGTACTTTTCCCTACGCCAGGAACACCTGTAATACCAATACGTATAGACTTATTTGCATGAGGCATACAACCCTCAATTAATAATTTAGCATGTGGTTGGTCTTTTGAAGCAGTGCTTTCAATAATCGTGATTGCTCTACTCAAAGCTGTTTTGTTTCCTAAAAGAATTTGAGCAATAAGTTCTGGAATGACTTGCCTTCGCTTTCGAGCTATTTTTAATTTTGATGCAATAACTGTGCTAATGGTATTTGGTCTTTGAACCCCTTTAAGTTCATTTAATGCGCTTGTATTTTTTGACTTTTTGTTCACCATGTGAATTTATGACAAATTTATGACATTTGATTTTTCAAAACTTGTTTTCAACTGTATATTGATGATAATAACTAAAAATAGATAGTATGAAAACATTATATGAAGCAACAACCAATGCCACCGGAGGAAGAGCTGGACATGTTCAAAGTGAAGGTGGGCCAATAGATATGCCTTTATCTGTACCCAAAACTATGGGAGGAGATGGCGGCAATGGCACCAATCCAGAGCAGCTTTTTGGAGCAGCCTATGCAGCGTGTTTTGGAGGTGCTTTACAAGCCGTTGTAGGTGTCCAGAAACTAGATATAGATGTAAGTCAAATAAGTGTAGATGCAACCATTGGGTTTTGCAAAGATGAGGACGGTTTTTTTTTAGAAGCTACATTAGATTGTTACATACCAGAAGTAGATCATGAAACTGGAGAGCAATTAGTCAATGATGCGCATGAAATGTGTCCATTCTCAAAGGCTACTCGAGATAACATTACAGTAACCTTAAACTTGTTATTAGACGAATAATTTTATTTAGTAGCATAGAAAAACCCCAGACTTGAAACATCGAGTTTGGGGTTTTTTATCTCTTCTTTCTGAAAGAAAACGATCCTATTATTCCTTTAGGATATAATGCTGCGAACTTAGGCCATCAGCAAATACTGATAAGATATAAGATCCAGTTGCAAGTAGTTCTGTATTAATAGTTGTTTGTATGGCATTTATTTCTGCTTCTAAAACAATAGCGCCAAGCATGTTTCTGAAAATTATTTTTTCAATAGCAGTAGTATTTTTTAGTGTTACCGTTCCTGCCGTTGGGTTTGGGAAAAAAGTAAAGTTTTCAAATACAGCACCTTCTGTGCCAAGTATTACTTCTGTTTCTATTTCGATGTCTGTTACCTCTCCAGAATTTGTTACTAATAAAAAATAATACTTTTCTGGAACAAGGCTAATAGAAGCTTGAGTCCCAGTAAAACAAGGGTTTAGCACATCGTCAACGCGTACTAATTCTTCTATGCTAGGGGTGTCATTGATAGCCTCGAAGTAGATAACACTGTTGACTCCATTTGGTGTTAAAATACTTGCTGTTGATGTTCCACCTTCAGCACTATAAAAGGAATACCAAACACCATTAAAGCCATCAATAGTGCAATTGGACGGATTGCCTCCTTCTTCAGTTGCAAATTGTGTATTTACATTTTCGTCTAAATAGTCTACGACACCTATGTCGATTGCATTAACAATAAGATCATTTGGCGGCGGCATTGGTGGTGCTGCACAGTCTACTGTGAG
>JBLHII010000132.1:0-5362 GCA_047616265.1 Minisyncoccia bacterium | reverse complement strand
AAGTATTCGCACTTGTGTTTGGCGACTTAACACTTGAATTTGAATAATGAATTAATGACAAGCCTGCCTTCACACCAAAGCCTTTAAAAATATTTTGTTGGTTATACCCAAGCATAAAATAGGTAGAACCAAGAATATGAGTTCCATATGCATTATTATTTGGGTTTTCATCAATGTCAAAAGGATTTTCTGCGTATGCAATTCCTGTGGCCAACCGTAAAAAAAGATTCCTTTTTAAAAAATAAAAATTATAATGGCCATGTATCCCTATGGTGCTACCTAAAACATCATTTTGAGGGTTTTGATATACCATAGACACTCCAAAGTCTGGGTAGTTGTAGGCTTGTTGCCAACGCTCTGCACCATAGGTTTTAACATTATATCCTAAAATAAAACCTTGAGGATGCCCCCTTATAAGGTGCTCTAGATCTTTGTTATGTCTTAAGATACTTCCATAAGTATAACTGGCATCTACATAAACAGATTCTTGATCTTGTGCTTGAAGTACTGTGTAGCTCCAAAACAGTATAAGTAATAGTAAATTTTTCACGCACAAATTAAACGAAATTGAAGGGTTTTAAAAAGGTAAGTTCGTTAAATCGACATTTCCCCCAGAAAGAATAATACCTATTTTCTTTCCTGCAAATATCTTTTTATCTTTCAATAATGCTGCAAAAGGAACCGCACAAGAAGGCTCAATGATTATTTTAAGGCGTTCCCAGAGTAATTTCATAGCAGCAATGATTTCCTGCTCCTCTACTCTAATAATCTCTGAAACTAACGTTTTAATGATCGGGAAGTTCTTATCTCCTAGATGAGTTCGCAACCCGTCTGCAATGGTATTAACACTAGTATTATACTCAATTTTTCCAGATTGCATAGACCTATAGGCATCATCTGCACCAAAAGGTTCTCCAGCAAAGACCTTGCAATTAGTGCCATAGTCCCTTGCGGCCAAAGCAGTGCCGGCCAGCAAACCTCCCCCACCTACAGGTGTTAGAATACCTGCTAATGTTGGTTGTATTTTTAATAATTCTATTGCTGCGGTGCCTTGCCCTAAAATAACATCTATATTATTTGAAGGATGTAAAAAGGTTGCGCCCGTTTTGTCTCTTATCTGCTCAGCCATAGCCTCACGGGCCACAATAGTAGCCTCAGAATATGTAATAAGACCTCTATAGCTAAGCACAGCATCTTTTTTTACTTGAGGAGCATTCTCAGGCATCACAATATACGCAGGGATTCCTAAATTTTTTGCTGCCAAAGAAACGGCCTGTGCAAAATTTCCAGAACTGTGAGTAACTACCCCATTTGCACGCTGTGATTCCGGTATCTGTAAAATAGCATTGATGGCGCCACGCATTTTAAAAGCTCCCATTTTTTGAAAATTTTCACATTTAAAAAAAAGAGATGCACCACTTATCTCATTGAGTAACCTGGAGGTTAACACAGGGGTTTCATGTACATGAGGGGCTACCCTAGTAAAAGCTTCTTGCACATGTTGTTGGCTTGGTATCATACTTTTTCCTTTTATATTAGTCTCGTTCAAAATGCAATATTGATGCATCAGGGATTTTCAGCGTTTTTGGTTAAAAAAAGGGGTTCGTTCTCAAAATAGTATGTGTGAGAAACCGCTTCTATTTTGAAAATGTTTAAGGTACGCAAAAATAGATCCCTTCCTGATTCCAAAATTTGCAAACATGCGTTTCTTTTTCAGATATAGGAACCTCACACTCACATGAAACAGGTATTAAATTCCAAAAGCCTGAGATCGAATTTTGGGAACTAAGCGCATCGTCTTCACATAAAATCAATAAGACTATTTTTTTCGTAATGGATCATTAAGGTATTCGTGTTTTTTATTAAAATAAATTAGTGTTAAAGTTACCATCCTATTAGCACAAGTTTTTTAATCAAAAAAAACTTTTCAGAAAATAAAACAAACTATTACAGACTAAAATTAATACAACTGTTTTTTTATACTACCAGTAGGCAATTATTTAGTGTAATTGCATAGGTGACGCTCACAGATTTCTCTAATGTAATAGAAACAGAACAGTATTTATCAAAACTTAGGGCAGCTGCTTTTTTAACTTTTACGGGATCTAAGCCTCCCTCCATGCGAATACGCACATGGATACTATCAAAAGGCTTTGCTTCTTTTGTTTGTTTTCTTCCACCTGTAACTTCTATGTGATAGGTTTCTATTATTTGTTTTTGTTTTTCTAAAATATTAATCACGTCTATAGCACTACAACTACCTACACCCATTAACAAAAGCTCCATAGGGCTTGCTCCTTGCGCTCCCTCTTGTGAGGTATTGTCTATCATAATCGGTACTCCAGACTTTCCTTTAGCTTCAAATAAATATGCGTTATTTTTTCGTTCTAGTGTGACGTTCATAGTATTGTTTTAATTGCTGCTACAAAGATTAAAAATAAAACAATACAAGCCCCTTTGATATTTACGTTCTAATCTTTCGTGCTGCATATCCTTTTTAATTAATTTTGTGTAACAAATAATGCTGTTTTTAAAATCATAAACTCTAGGGTTATGAAAAAGCTTCTAGAACTAGTGTTAACAAGCCCAAGTAAACTTTTGTGCAATCTAAGTCTCACAAGACAATGATGCTTAATACCCAAAAAGTTTGTTAGTGTATAGGAAACGTGTACCTTTGTGGCTATATTAAGAGGAAAGATTTGACTGCTTGCAACCTCTTCTGGGATACTACTATTTCAGAAAAAATAATTCTAGTAATTCATTAGAGTTTAAATGCTAAATCAGTGAATTGCAACTATTGCAATCCTCTCTTTACGTAAACGTCAAATCTTCCTCAACAAACTAACATCATTAAAACCCGATTTATATGGCGTATTTATTTACCTCAGAAAGTGTTTCTGAAGGACATCCAGACAAAGTTGCAGATCAAATAAGCGATGCGCTAATTGATAATTTTTTAGCCTTTGACCCGCACTCTAAAGTAGCCTGCGAAACGCTAGTAACAACAGGTCAAGTTATATTAGCAGGAGAGGTGAAAAGCAAAGTGTATCTGGATGTACAGAAAATTGCCCGCGATGTTATTAATAAAATTGGATATACTAAAAGTGCATATCAATTTGACGGGGATTCTTGTGGAGTACTTTCTGCAATTCATGAGCAATCTGCTGATATTAACCAAGGTGTAGACAAGATAAACCCAGAAGAACAAGGTGCTGGTGATCAAGGAATGATGTTTGGTTACGCTACTGATGAGACTGAAAACTACATGCCTTTAGCACTAGAGCTATCTCATAGATTACTCATTGAACTGGCAGAATTGCGAAGAGAAAAAAAAGAGATTCCCTACCTAAGACCTGATGCAAAATCTCAAGTAACTATTGAATATTCTGATGATAATATTCCGCAAAGAATAGATGCCATTGTAGTTTCTACCCAACATGATGATTTTGACAGCAACGATACCCGCATGCTGGCCAAAATAAAAAAAGATATTGTTGCCATTTTAATTCCGAGAGTAAAAGCTAAATTAAAACCAAACATACAGGCATTATTTAATGATGATATTACATACCACATCAACCCAACTGGAAAATTTGTAATTGGAGGACCTCATGGTGACACAGGCTTAACTGGACGTAAAATTATTGTAGATACCTATGGAGGTAAAGGAGCTCATGGTGGTGGCGCTTTTTCTGGAAAAGACCCAAGTAAGGTTGATCGATCTGGAGCATACGCTACAAGACATATTGCTAAAAATCTAGTTGCTGCAGGACTTTGTAAGGAAGCTCTGGTTCAAGTATCCTACGCTATAGGTGTTGCAAAACCAACAAGTATTAACGTAAATACTTATGGAACATCTAATGTAAAATTAACAGACGGAGAGATTAGTAAAGTCGTTGAATCTCTTTTTGACATGCGACCATATTTTATAGAACAACGCTTAAACCTTCGCCAACCAATGTATAGTGAAACTGCTGCATATGGCCATATGGGTCGTGTTAACAGGGTGGTTACTAAAACCTTTACAATACCAAATGCAGAAAGTAAAACAATGGAGGTAGAATTGTTTACCTGGGAGAAGCTAGACTACGTAGAAAAAGTGATCAAAGCATTTTCTTTGTAGACAAAGAGTTTAGTAGCATACTTAAAACCGCCTTCTTTAAGAAGGTGGTTTTTTTATACTTTTAAAAATGGTCTAGCCGAATTTAAAAACTGTTGACATAATGTTAAACCGTACTGTCTAGAAAAAAGGGGGTGGTATCTTTATAATAAAAAAATGCGCACGCTATTTTTATTAATTCTATTTATTGCTACAAGTATGAAAGCACAAACTATTTTTAATTTCACTAGTGACGGCTCGATAAACAATTGGTCTGTTGTTGATGACGGCGTGATGGGAGGACGCTCTAAAGGAACAATGACCATAAACTCAGAAGGACATGGCTTGTTTTCAGGACAAATATCATTGAAAAATAATGGTGGCTTTTCTTCTGTTCGCTATCGCTTACCTGAACCCATGAATATTGAAGGAGCAACACAAATGGTGCTCAAGGTTAAAGGAGATGGGAAAAATTATCAGTTAAGGGTGCGGGACGACTACCAAAAACGCTATTCACATATTCAAGCGTTTGAGACTTCTGGAGATTGGCAAACGATTTATATTAATTTGGCAGAAATGTATCCTTCGTTTAGAGGTAGAAGGGTAGCCCTTCCTAATTTTGATGCTTTGGTACTTGAGGAAATCACTATTTTAATTGGCAACAAAAAAGCAGAGAATTTTTGTCTACTCATTGACGCTATAACACTGCAATAGCCCTAAGTAATATGGATGTTTGTTTTAAATTTTTCATGTCAGTTGTGTTTTAATTGTACTTAAAATCTTAAAGGTGCTGCAATCTTAAAACGTTTACAATAGAAAAATTGACGTATTCTTATTTTTTATAGTGATTCATAAATGATAGACTGTAGGCAAATTAAAAACTGATAATTTTAGATAACAAGTTGCTTAAGACTTATGGGTGTTTTAATTTAAATGAACCATTGTTAATCTGTTTAGAAAGAGTTCCTTCATTTGCAAAACAAATAAAATTGAATGTACCCTCAACAAATTCTCCATCATCTTTTGTAATCGTTAAAGTGCCTTCTTCAAAGGTATTTTCTTCGATACTTGTATTGTCGTTGGAATAATAAGTTACTCGCTTATCATAAAAAAACAGAAGGTCCTTATCATCTATATTCTCACCCGTCTTGTAAGTACCAACTCCAGAATAATTATAAATTTTTCCACCAATCTCTGAATAACCAGAATTGACACCATCCATTCTAGCGAAAAAATCTAAATATGCTCCATTTTGAGATTGCC
>JBLHII010000131.1:0-5396 GCA_047616265.1 Minisyncoccia bacterium | reverse complement strand
TGCTATGAAGATTGCTGGAGGCACGCATCATGCCTTTAAAGATCACGGAGAAGCCTTCTGCTTATTGAATGACCAAGCGGTTGCCGCCAGATACTTGCTAGACACAAATAAAGCAAAAAGAATACTAATCGTAGACCTGGATGTTCACCAAGGAAATGGCACAGCAGCTATATTTAAAGAAGACACAAACGTATTTACTTTTTCTATGCATGGTGCTAAAAACTATCCGTTTAAAAAAGAACAAAGTGACTTGGATATTGGGCTAGAAGATGCTACAGAAGACGGCCCATATTTAGAAATATTAAAAAACACATTACCTAAACTATTAACCAAAGTCAACCCTGATTTTATATTTTACTTAAGTGGTGTGGATATTTTAGCAAGTGATAAATTGGGTAAATTGGCTTGTACTCTAGAAGGGTGTAAACAACGAGATCGTTTTGTTTTTGAAACCTGTAAAGAAGCAGGTGTTCCTGTTCAAGTAAGTATGGGAGGTGGATATTCTCCAGATATTGATGTTATTTTAGAAGCACACGGGAATACGTATAAAGCGGCGCAAGATGTTTTTTTTAACGAAACGATTTAAATATTTTTTATAAAATCTTTTAACGAGTGGCCCTTAGGAATTTCCATTTTCTTTCTAAGGTTGTAGCGGTAGTTATCTACTGAAGCAGCACTAATTCCTAGTTGTAAGGCAATTTGTTTTGACGGTTGCCCAAGGCGAAGCATGGTGGCTACCTTCTTCTCTTTTTCATTTAGGTTGGTGTACAACTGGTCTATTTTAGCTCTAAAAGAATCATTAGTTTCGTTTACCTGCTGGTACAGTTGTATTTTTTCTTTGTTTTGATCAATATCATTATTTATAAAATATATAGTGTCTTGGACAACGGCTTTATGGGTGTCATTAATTACTTTAACGCCCTTTAGCCTTACCTTAATATTTTCTAATAATTCATTTTTTTCAGAAATATGGATAGCAAAGTCTGTAATTTGTTTGTTTTTGAAAGCTACCTGACTGTCTAGTGCTTCTTGCTTTATAGAAAGAACTTCTTGTTTTGCGATTAAACCCTCTCTTTTGATATTATTTAATTTTCGTTGTCTAAAGAAAGAAAACACAAAAAATACACCAATTAAACTCAACACAAAAAAACCAAAATAAGCTTTATCACTAACTAGCTTTTGTTCTGCTTTAGAAACTTGTAGTTGTGCATTTCTTGCTTCTAATTTTGCTGACAACTCATTATAATTAAACTCAGACTGGATCACATTAAATTTATTTTTTTGCAATATCACACGTAAACTATCTTTTATTTTATAGTGTGTATTTAAAGATGCTAACGCCTTTTCAGGGTCATTATTTAGTTTGTATAATTCATACAGTTCTTTGAATAACTCTTTTTGAGATTCTTGAAAAGGCTTTAAATCTTGTCTGTTTAAAATTGTGGTTAGCGCTGAAATCCCTAAATCAAGTTGGCGTTTTTCTTTGTATATATTTGCCTGTTGACTTGCAATAGAGAAAAGGTGAGAAACGTTTTCAGAAATAGCAGCTTGTGCCCTGGCGCTGTCTAAATATTTAGTAGCCAATTTGAAATTCTTCTTCTTAGTATAGGCTTTGCTTAAAAAAGTATACCCGTCTGCAAGTATGTAAGCAATATCATCTTGTTTATCAAGCTGGAGTAGACTATTATAAATTTTTATAGCTAGGTCTGGCTTGTTTTCTTTTAAATAGATCTCTGCCCTGTACTTGTCTAAAACCTGAATGCCCTGTACATTTTCAACCAACGTAAACATTGTTTGGGCACTGTCTATGTACTTCTCTGCTAGCGCATATTCTTTTTGCTCAAAATAATGTGCAAACATAAACTCGTAAGAGTCTCCAACTTCCCAGTGTGCATTAATAGGTTTTGCAATAGAAAGTGCTTTTTTAATACATTCTAATGCTGTTTCATTGTTTTCTATAGAAGAATATATGGAAGCCAAATCTGTATAGTTCTCGGCCAAGTAGGTTTTTATTTCAACCCCCTGTTTCTCTTTTAGTAAAAAACTATTTGCATTTAAAAAGCTTTCTAAAGACAAATCATACCGTTCTAGGTAATTATAGGCAATTCCTTTATTTCTGTAGCTGTAGGCAATTCCCGCAAAATGTTGATTGTTACTACTATTGGAATATCGTAGGGCGCTGTCAGCATACTGTAGGGTTCTTATATCATTTTCAAGATATTTTTCTTGTTCAGAAAACCTATTGTAAGCTCTTATAATGTTAAAACTGTCCTTTTTAGCTTTACTTAATTGGAGTGCATTTGTAAGATAATGGGTCGCACTATCTGTAGCAATGTTAATGTAGTTATACCCAAGAATAAGTAAATTGTCAATGCGTTTTTCTAACGCTAAATCTTTGTTTTCAAGTTGAATTTTAATGTCCTCAACCGTGATTTCTTGAGTTTGTTTATTAGTATTTTGAGCACATAACATGCTTGAGAATAGGAATAAAATAAAACAAATGTTCTTTTTCATAAGAGTATAAAAATAGACTAATCAATCAATATTAACGGTAGTTTAAGTAGTAAACAAGTTCATAATTTTCTCACAAACGCATTACAAAAAATATAATTAGTTGCATATTCGTATTGTAAGTAGTTTTTTTTGATTCACGGAGACACCTCAACCCTATAATTGAATGTCATTTAACGTAACCCTAAATTTACATATTTACAATTGCTATGAAAAGGATTAAAACCATTAAGATTTCTTAATGGTTTTTTTTGTATGCAATAATAACGCTGCTTATTGCTTTAAATACAAGCCTAATTTAATTTTGTGATACGGTAATCCTTCTTCAAAATGTTCAAAATATACTTTGAGCCCTTCTGGGTTTTTTAGTGTTTTTTTAGCTTCTTGAACCCTAGCAATTTCTGAGGAACTTATAAATTGGTGAAGATCTAAGGGTGTGCCCAATTCGTGTATTTTTATAAGGTGTGAAAACACCGTGTTTTCTGTTAAGCCTCTTTTGTATGCTATTTGCTGTATAGACAATCCTTCTTTAAACAAACGATAACTATTTTCGTGAGTGGGCAATTTTGCAGATGAGGCATCTTCATGCTTGGCAATTATTTTAATAAAGGCTTCAGCGTATTTTTCTAGTTTCGTCTTTCCAACACCGCTAATTTTTGAAAATCCTTCCATGGTTGTGGGTTTCTTCTCTTCCATATCCTGTAGACTTGCATCACTAAAAATAACATAGGCTGGGACACCCATGTCTTTGGCAAAGACACTACGAAGCATTCGTAGCTTTTCAAACAATTCTTTCCCTTTTGAAGAAACACGTTCTTTGATGACGTTTGCTTTGGTATCTTCTTGAAGTAATGTAGCTAGTTTTATTTTCGTGCCTTCAAACAAAATTCGTTTCGCTAAAGCAGTTAATAATAACCTTCCACCTTCATGAAACCAAATTTCTAACACCCCTTGATTAAGTAACTGAATAATGTATTGCTGCAGATCTCTCCAAGAAATATCTTTAGCGGCTCCAAATGTTTTAATATTTTGGTAGCCCTTGTCATGTATTTGCTGGTTGTTGGCTCCTCGCAATACGTCAATTACGATTCCTAGCGCTTCTTTTTCTTGCAAGCGAACTATCGCAGAACATATTTTTTGAGCAATTAAGGTACCATCAAAATAGGTAGGCGGGTTTTTACATATGTCACAATTACCACAATCTTCTGTTATAAATTCTCCAAAGTAATTAAGTAATGCCTTACGCCTGCAGCTTAATGCTTCTGCAAGTTGTTGCATTCGTTCTAACTTGGCAATCTGTATTTCTTGAGTTTCTGTACCTTCTGCAAACTTGCGTAATTGCATTACATCTGCATAGCTGTAAAAAAGAAGTGCATGTGCTTTTAAACCATCGCGACCACCACGGCCAATTTCTTGATAATAACCCTCTATGTTTTTAGGCATATTATAATGAATCACCCAGCGCACATTACTTTTATCTATACCCATACCAAAGGCAACCGTTGCAACAATAATTGGTGTTCTGTCATTTACAAAATCTTCTTGGATACGGCTTCGTTCTTCTGGTGCTAACCCGGCATGATAGGCTTCTGCGTCATATCCCTTTGCTTTTAATTTTGCAGCTAAACTCTCTGTGCTTTTTCTGCTTAAACAATACACAATACCACTTTGCAATCCTCGAGATCCTAAAAATCTAAATATTTGTTGTACCCGCTGTTGGCCAGGCCTTACATCAAGGTACAGATTAGGTCTGTCAAAACTAGAGATAAACTTAGTGGCTTTAGGAACCCCTAATTGATTGACAATATCTTCTTGGGTTGCTTTGTCTGCAGTGGCGGTTAAAGCAATAACGGGAGCTCCAGGGAATTCTAACTGTAATCGTTTTAATTGTGTGTATGCGGGCCTAAAATCGTGTCCCCAAGATGAAATACAATGGGCTTCATCGACGGCAATTAAACTAATAATACTCTTTGCCAAATAGGACGTTATTCCCCAAATGCTTTCTGGGGCTACATAGAGTAATTTTAATTGCCCCGCCATCAAGCTTTCTAAAATTTGTTGTTGGGTTTCTTGAGGTTGAGAGCTATTATAAAAAGCGGCCGAAACACCATTTCCTGTTAAGGCATCTACTTGATCTTTCATCAAGGCAATTAATGGAGAAATTACAATGGCTAACCCCTCTTGAGCTAGGGCTGGCAATTGATAACACAAACTCTTCCCTCCACCGGTTGGCATAATAGCCAAGGTGTCTTTTCCAGACAAAACATGCTCTATTATCTCTAGCTGGTTGGGTCTAAAGGTATCATACCCAAAATGCGTTTTAAGAAGAGTGTGTACGGTTGCTTTTTCTATATTATTTTTATTTTTCTCCATGAATAAATAAAGACTTTTTGAATTGTAAAGTTAGCGTAATCTTGTCTTTTATAAATAAACTCTTCCATACATTTTATACCTAAAGTATCGCATAAAAAATATAGAAGAGTTATGGAGTATATACTATTTACTAAGCATCAATAATTCATTACATAATACCTCTGTAACATACCTTTTCTCCCCACCATCTGTCTCCCAGATACGGTTGGTGAGTTTTCCTTCAATAGCAATTTCTTGCCCTTTTTTTACATAGCTTTCTATAACGTCTACCAAGCCTCCCTTTACAACGATATTATGCCAATAAGCACGTTCTATTTTTTGTCCCGTTTTATCTTTATAGCTATCATCTGTAGCAAGACTAAACTTGGCCATCTTGTTGCCGTCATTAAAGGTTACAATTTCAGGCTCTTGACCTAATCTTCCAATCAACTGTACTTTGTTTCTAAGTGCGTTCATAATTTTTAAATATTAAACAGTTAAGTTTTCCAGAAATCGCTCTGGTAACGATCATC
>JBLHII010000130.1:0-5425 GCA_047616265.1 Minisyncoccia bacterium | reverse complement strand
ATGCTTTGTACTGTAGTTTCTAACTACGAACAAAAAGATCTACCATTCTTACCCCTAACAGTTGACTATCGCGAGAAATTTGCAGCAGCAGGACGTTATCCAGGAGGTTTCTTCAAGAGAGAAGCTAGACCTAGTGACGGTGAAGTGTTGACAATGCGTTTAGTGGATCGTGTATTACGTCCATTATTCCCGAAAAATTACAGTGCTGAAACGCAAGTAATGATTCAATTAATGTCTCATGATGAAAATGTAATGCCGGATGCAATGGCAGGTCTTGCTGCTTCTGCAGCAATTCAATTATCAGATTTCCCTTTCGAATGTGCTATCTCTGAAGCTAGAGTAGGACGAATCGATGGTAAATTTATCATTAACCCAACAAGAGCACAACTCGCAGAATCTGACATCGACATGATGATTGGAGCCTCTGCCGATTCTGTGATGATGGTAGAAGGTGAAATGGATGAGATTTCTGAAGATGAAATGATCGAAGCGATTAAGTTTGCTCATGAAGCTATTAAACTTCAAATTGACGCACAACACCGTTTGGCAGACGCTTTCGGTAGAAAAGAAGTTCGTGAGTATGAAGAAGCTCCTGATAACGAGGAATTAGTGAAGAGAGTTCATGACATGGCGTATGATAAAGTATATGCAGTTGCAAAAGCAGGTTCTACAAAACAAGAACGTACGGCTGCATTTGCTAGTATTAAAGAAGAAGTAAAAGCATCTTTCTCTGAAGAGGAATTAGCAGCATATGGTGGTTTAGTCTCAGACTATTACCGCAAAGCTGAAAAAGCTGCTGTTCGTAACCTTACGGTAAACGAAGGGCTACGTCTAGATGGTCGTAAGACAAACGAAATACGTGACATCTGGTGTGAGATTGATTATTTACCATCTGTACATGGTTCTGCTGTATTTACACGTGGAGAAACACAAGCACTTGCAACAGTAACACTTGGAACCTCTAGAGATGCGAACAAAATAGATATGCCATCATTTGAAGGAGAAGAAAACTTCTACCTTCATTATAACTTCCCTCCTTTCTGTACTGGTGAAGCAAGACCTATTCGCGGAACTTCTCGAAGAGAAGTTGGACATGGTAACTTGGCACAACGTGGTCTTAAAGGAATGATACCTGATGACTGTCCTTACACAGTACGTGTAGTTTCTGAAGTTTTAGAATCTAATGGTTCTTCTTCTATGGCAACAGTGTGTGCTGGAACAATGGCAATGATGGATGCAGGTATCCAAATGAAAAAACCAGTTTCTGGTATCGCGATGGGATTGATCTCTGATGCAGATTCTGGGAAATTCGCAGTGCTTTCTGACATCCTTGGTGATGAAGATTACCTTGGAGATATGGACTTTAAAGTTACAGGAACAGCAGATGGAATTACTGCTTGCCAGATGGATATTAAAGTAAAAGGATTAGGATACGATGTTCTTGTTGCTGCATTAAACCAGGCAAGAGACGGTCGTTTACATATCTTAGATAAATTGATAGAGGCAATTGCTGCTCCAAGAGAAGACGTAAAAGAATATGCTCCTAAAATGGTAGGTGTTCGTATTCCTAACGAATTTATTGGTGCATTAATTGGACCAGGAGGAAAAGTGATACAAGAACTTCAAAAAGTAACTGGATGTACAATCGTTATTAACGAAGACCCAGTGACGGAAGAAGGTATTGTTGAAATCTTAGGAACAGGACAAGAAGGAATCGACGCGGTATTAGCGAAGATTGATTCTATCACGTTCAAGCCTACAGTAGGTTCTGCATACGAAGTAAAAGTAATCAAGATGTTAGATTTTGGTGCTGTTGTTGAATATATGGAAGCTCCAGGAAATGAAGTATTACTTCACGTATCTGAATTAGCTTGGGAACGTACAGAAAACGTAAGCGATGTAGTAAGCATGGGCGATGTGTTTGATGTAAAATACTTTGGTCTTGACAAACGTACAAGAAAAGAGAAAGTGTCTCGTAAAGCGCTAATGGAAAAGCCAGAAGGTTATGTAGCACCTGCTCCAAGAGAACGCAGTAATGACCGTCGTCCTCCAAGAAGAGACGATAGAAAAAGAGACTAATCAATGTTCTTCTTTTATTAAATATGAAAGCGTCTTTCTTTACGGAAAGGCGCTTTTTTTATGGAAAACAGCTATCTATAAATAATATAAAAACAATTAAAATGAACAATCATATGCTACCATAGCGTTCTTTTTAAAGAGGATACATTAAAAATTTACATGCGAAACAGCAATAGAACAAATAAAAAATGTTCATTTTTTGATGGAAGCAGGTCCGCCCGCAAATTACTGAGCGTTTTTTCCTTACCTTTAAAAACACATTAGTATTTTTAACATCTACTTTCATGATTCATACTATTTGCTACTCCAGTAAAGCCGTTGATGGTCTTCAAAAAGAAGGTATAGAGGGAATTTATAATACCACTTACACTAACAATAGTACAAGGAATGTAACCGGTATTTTGTTATTTGAGCTAGGCAATTTCTTTCAGGTCTTAGAAGGAGAAAAAGATATTATTATGCCTCTCTATGAAAATAAAATAAAAAACGATCCAAGGCATCATTCTATTTTTGAGATTATAAATAAACCAAAACAAAAAGCTTTATTTTTGAACTATAGTACAGATTTCAATATTGTAAGAACACCAGAACAATTGGCAACTATAAATGCTTATTTAAAAGAAAATAAAGTAAGTACTTCAGAAAAAATTCAACGTTTAATACAACCTTTTTTACTACTAACATGAGCAAAACCCTTATAGCCCCTTCTGTCTTAGCTGCAGACTTCGCCAATTTACAACGCGACATAGAAATGATAAACAACAGCGATGCTGATTGGTTTCATATAGACATTATGGATGGTGTTTTTGTACCAAACATCTCTTTTGGAATGCCTGTTTTACGTGATATTGCAAAACACGCCACAAAAACCATAGATGTACACTTAATGATAGTAGAACCAGATCGGTACATTTCAACATTTAAAAGTCTTGGAGCTGATGTATTAACGGTACACTATGAAGCATGCACACACTTGCACAGAACCCTACAAGCCATTAAAGCGGAGGGCATGAAATCTGGGGTTGCTTTAAACCCACACACAAGCATCTCACTTCTAGAAGATACCATACAAGATATAGATCTTGTGTGCCTGATGAGTGTAAACCCTGGTTTTGGCGGTCAAAGTTTTATAGAAAATACCTATGCTAAAGTTACCGCGTTAAAAGAATTAATTACTAGAAAAGGAGCTAATACCATCATAGAAATTGATGGCGGAGTTACTAATGAAAATGCAAAACAACTTGCTGATGCTGGAGCAGATGTCTTGGTAGCAGGTAGTTATGTGTTTAAATCTGAAAACCCTACCAAAACCATTACCAACCTTAAAACACTACTTGCCTCTTAAGTCAAGAAACACAAATAGAACATCCCTAGCTTCTGGTTTGAGAAGATAACAGTAAACTATAAAAGACTTCCGATAATAAATTTCAGCAGGTAACCTTTACGTTACATTTTAAAATGTTACCTTTGCGTTACATTTTAATTTAAAACTATGGATGCAAAAATTATTATACCAGTGCTTGGGATGCTTACCGGAATCATTATTCCATTGGCAGTGTTTTACTGGCAATATCTTGAAGGCAAAGAGAAAAGAGAAGCGGTACTTGAGATATCAAAAAACCTAAATGATCCCGAGAAGATAGAAAAGCTTATGGGTATTTTTGAAGAAATAAAAAAAGAACCAATAGATTATCGCAGGGGCGGAGTAATAACGACTTTTGTAGGTATGGGTCTTTTTGGTCTTGGTGTGTTTTTTCTGGGATCTATTTTTAAAGGAGTTGGGTGCCTAGTAGGCTTAATTGGTATAGGAACGGTTATTGCCGGATACCTGTACCCAAATACAGGTAAAGAACTAACGAGTGCTGTTGAGGAGTTCGAAAAAAAATAAGTATGGGCAAGGACCATAAAAAACTCTTAAATAACTTAAAACAGCTTAGAAAGAATGCAAATCTAACCCAACAGGAACTCTCTGAGGCTGCAGAAGTGTCTAGAAAAAGTATCAATGCCATTGAAAACGGGATTTATATACCCTCTACAGTGTTAGCGTTAAAAATCGCAAGAACAATTAAGTGTAGCGTTGAAGATTTGTTTCAATTACCTTAGTAGAATTTGTTTAACATATTAAATTAAACATTCTCACTTTATAAGTGAGAATGTTATAGTAAAAAGAGGCTATTTTTCTGATTAGAGCAAATTCGTTATTTTTTTGCTCATTGGTTTGGTTAGAGAATAAAAGTAGTCGATAAGTTCCCCTTGTTCGTCTACAAGGTATTTCTGAAAATTCCACTTTACAGAAGAATTCATTTTACCGTTTATTGTCTCAGTAGTCAACCATTGGTATAAAGGATGTTGCTGATCGCCTTTGACCTCAATTTTGGAGGTCATCTGGAAGTCAACGCCATAATTGGATCGGCAAAAAGTTTCAATTTGCGCCTCAGTGCCTGGCTCCTGGCCACCAAACTGATTACAAGGCAAGCCAATTACCACAAGCTTATCCTTGTAGGTCTTGTGGAGCTCTTGTAAGCCATCATATTGAGTGGTGAAACCACACTTTGAAGCTACATTAACAAAAAGAATTTTTTTGCCTCTGTATTGGCTTAGATCTATGGGTTCTCCATAGATATCTGTGAGCGCGATGTTATATAAAGATTCCATAGATTTTAGAGTTGTGGGATTTTGAGCACCGACTGAAGTGCACATGAGAAACAAGCTTACAAATAGTTTAGTAAACATACCTTTTATTTCAAAGGTATGTTTACTAAACTATAAAGCGCTTAGCACACCCGCTTTTTAACAAAGTCTTATGTCCTTTGGGTATTATGACGTGATTTGGCAAGAAGGTCAAGTTAATTGCTGTCTAAACGCTAAAGAAAAGAAGCAATTGTAATACATCAATGCTCTTATTTAGTTTGACGTAGAAAATTACGGGGTGATCCTCAAAAGCTCCTCTTTGCTCTATATATTTGTGACCTCGACTGGGAGTGTGTTCTATGTGCTGATTCGAATTCTATAAACCTTTGGTACTATTTAGTCTACACTTAACGCTTCGATTATCTTGTTTTAAAGTAGTATTCAAATACTTGACTGGCCAAATATTTATCTTTTTTGATGTTATGTTCTTTTATTCCAGGGGTGTATTGCTGCTGTATTTGGGCAAGACATTATATTGTACAATACATTTTATTTTTTGGTATGCTATCTTAATCAAATAAACAAGCTATTTTTAATTGGTTAATTAATTGAAGCCTGCGTGTAATTAGCTATATTTGGGTAAACAGCATAACAACAACCACACATATATATTATCCCTGCTATTTTCCGGGATAACACTTATAACGTTGTTGAT
>JBLHII010000129.1:0-5451 GCA_047616265.1 Minisyncoccia bacterium | reverse complement strand
CAGGAACTTTTCCAGGATGTAATAGGCGGCGTTTTTATTTTTATAGATAAATCTTTATTAGTGGGTGATATTGTAGAAGTAGATGGTAAAGTAGCTAGGGTAATAGAGGTGAAATTAAGAATAACAAGAGCAATTACAAGAGATGATAAAATTGTGGTGATTCCAAATCATAAATTTATATCTGAAATTATAATAAACTACACTCAAAACCATAAAACAACCCGTGAATTTGTTAAAATTGGTGTTGCTTATGGAAGTGATGTTAAAAAAGTAGAGGCACTTTTGGTTCAAAGCGTAGAAGAACAGCGAGGAGTTTTAAAATCTCCAAAGCCTTTTGTGCTTTTTGAAGACTTTGGAGAATCTGCACTACAGTTTAGTGTGTTGTTTTTTATTACAGATAGTTTCTCTGACCCAAGAATAAAAAGTGAAATACGATATAGAATAGATCAATTATTTAGAGAAAATAATATTTCTATTCCGTTTCCTCAAAGAGATATACACGTTATTAACAAGACATTGTAAGCCTTTTAATTGTTTTACGATACCCTTTTAAATGCTAAAGTAGGGTATCTTACTTACAGGGTTTAAAACATTGGAAAGTCTTAGTATCTTGCTAAAATATTAGAAAACATCCCCATGGCAAAAATATTAATTATTGAAGACGAAGCCGCAATACGTAGGGTTCTAGTTAAAATACTTTCTGAAGAAAATGATACGTACCAAGTTGCCCAAGCCGAAGATGGCCTAGCAGGTATAGAACGTATTAGAGATGAGGATTTTGATTTGGTGCTGTGTGATATCAAAATGCCAAAGATGGATGGTGTTGAGGTGCTCGAAGCCGTAAAGAAAATAAAGCCAGAGACTCCAATGATAATGATTTCTGGTCACGGAGATTTAGACACGGCAATACAAACAATGCGCTTAGGCGCTTTTGATTATATTTCAAAACCACCAGATTTAAATAGATTGCTTAATACTGTTCGTATTGCTTTAGATAGAAAAGAACTTGTTGTTGAAAATAAACGTCTTAAAAAGAAGGTAAGTAAGAACTACGAGATGATTGGCGAAAGCACGGCTATATTTCAAATCAAAGAAATGATTGAAAAGGTAGCCCCTACAGAAGCACGTGTTTTTATTACGGGACCCAACGGAACTGGGAAAGAGTTAGTAGCACACTGGATACACCAAAAAAGCCAACGTAGTAAAGGCCCAATGATAGAGGTTAATTGTGCTGCAATCCCTAGTGAGCTCATAGAAAGCGAATTATTTGGTCATGTTAAAGGCGCCTTTACCTCAGCCAATAAAGACCGAGCAGGTAAATTTGAAACTGCCAATGGAGGGACTATATTTCTTGATGAAATTGGAGATATGAGTCTGTCTGCTCAAGCCAAAGTATTACGGGCCCTTCAAGAAAGCAAAGTGCAACGTGTTGGGAGTGATAAAGACATTAAAGTTGATGTAAGGATTGTAGCAGCAACAAACAAAGATTTGAGAAAGGAAATTTCGGAAGGAAATTTTAGAGAAGATTTGTACCATCGGTTGGCTGTAATCTTAATTGACGTTCCTGCTTTAAATAATAGGCGCGAAGACATTCCTTTACTCATTAATTACTTTAGCAAAAAAATTGCTTCAGAACATGGTACTGGACAAAAGCTATTTAGTGATGCTGCTATTACCTTGCTGCAGGCCTATGATTGGACTGGGAATGTTAGAGAACTACGCAATGTCATTGAGCGCCTTATTATTTTAGGTAGCGAGCAAGTGACAGAAAAAGATGTCCAACTATTTGCAAGTAAATAGGGATCAAAAAAATAATTGATAAAGAGAAAGCACACTATGAAAAAAATATGTTTACTATTTATTTTATTGAGTATTGGGCAAGGTGCAACTGCGCAAGAAGCCAATGTCAAAGATGCAGCTATGTTGGAGGCTATATACAAGGAATCCTTACTTAATGGAAATAGTTATGATTGGCTAGACCATCTCTCCAATAAAATTGGCGGACGTCTATCTGGTTCTACTAACGCTGAAAAAGCTGTAAAATACACAAAAGGTGAACTTGATAAATTAGGGCTTGATAAGGTTTGGTTACAGCCTGTTATGGTGCCTAAGTGGGTTCGTGGACTTAAAGAATATAGCTTTATGGAAACCGGTCCAGGCATCACAAGTATTATGAATGTATGTGCCCTAGGAGGTTCTGTAGCAACTCCTAACGCAGGCCTTAAGGCCAATGTTATAGAAGTAAGAAGCTTGGAGGAACTGGCTGCTCTAGGAAGAGAACGTATAGAAGGTAAAATAGTATTTTTTAACCGCCCAATGCAAGCAGATTTGATTTTGACATTTCAAGCCTACGGAGGCTGTGTAGACCAACGATATTCTGGAGCCAAAGAAGCTGCAAAATATGGAGCGGTAGGCATTGTAGTACGTTCTATGAATTTGCGTGCCGACGATTTTCCACACACAGGAGCCATGAGCTATGGAAACCTGCCTATTTCTAAACGAATCCCTGCATGTGCTATTAGTACTAAGGATGCAAATAAATTAAGCAATACATTAAAATTGATTCCAGATCTTAATTTTTACTTCAAGCAAAATTGTAAAATATTTCCAGACGTACAGTCTTTTAATGTCATTGGAGAAATTACAGGAAGCACCTACCCAGACCAATATATGATTGTGGGTGGTCATCTAGACTCTTGGGATTTGGGTGATGGTTCTCATGATGATGGAGCTGGAGTCGTTCAATCTATGGATGTGTTGCGGTTATTAAAAAATACCGGATATACACCAAAGCATAGCATTCGTGTCGTCCTTTTCATGAATGAAGAGAATGGTTTACGCGGAGGTAATGAGTATGCTATGCAAGCAAACTTAAAAGGGGAGAACCATGTTTTTGCCCTAGAGAGTGATTCTGGAGGATTTACCCCAAGAGGTTTTTCCTTTGATTGTGATGCAGCTAATTTTGAGCAAATACAAAGCTGGGAACCTTTATTTAAGCCCTATTTAATTCATTATTTTGAAAAAGGAGGGAGCGGGGCAGATATTGGACCACTTAAAAAAGAAGGAATGGTATTAGCAGGGTTACGACCAGACAGCCAGCGCTATTTTGATTACCACCATGCAGAGAACGATACGTTTGATGCTGTAAATAAGAGGGAGTTAGAATTGGGAGCTGCCACAATGACGAGTCTTATTTATTTAATGGACACCTACGGTGTAAAGAATATAGTAACTGAAATTAAAAAGTAATCGGTTTTAAGTAAAGAACCACTCCTTAAGATTCCTCCCACCAAACAACAAATAATTTTTCAATATGAGTGCCATTCTTTTTATAGATTTGTGGCGCTTTTTTATGTTGTATGGCTTCTAAAATTTTAGCGTGTATATCTGCTGCTGAAAACCAAGCTGTAATGTACTGTGGAGGAAGTAACCACTCTTTTTTACTCGGAATTGCATAGCTGTAACCATTATCAAGAACAAGGTTTTTGAAATATTCATAGTAGCCAACAACACATTTTTGATAGGCCTCTGGAAGAAGAGTTACTGCATATCCTTTTGGGATATAAAGTGATGTTGCTATATAGCATTCCTGTCTCGCCTTTTTAGGATCAAACTGTAAAGCTTCTAAAGAAGCTTTTGTGTCTGGGTGAAATAATAATGGAAATTGTTTTTCACGTAGTTTTATTACTTTGTCAAGTAAGGTATCCTTTCTGTTAGGACCTATCCATTTCCCCTCAAAGCTTGTATGGTTATTTGTGTCAAACAAATAGAACTTACAAGATAACTCAACATGAACCTGCATGCCTGTTGTCTTTTCTTCAAGCAAGTAATCAAGCTCTCCTAAGGTGTTGTTAGCCCCTTGTATTTGAATATTTGCAGTGATTAATTTGTAAGATAAACTCTCTTTGATGCAGTTTTCAAAAATGGCCTCTGCTTGTCTTCCGAGCATTGTATTAGGAATTTGAAAAGAAGACAATGCAAGCTCTGGTAAAAAGAACCTCTTGTATGGGAAATGAGTTCCATACAATTCTAATACTGGAATTGTTTTGAAATGCGCGTGTATGGATCTAGAGATGCTAATGCTTTTTTTTTTAAGACTGTATCGCAAGGTTTTTGTCGAGTATAAAGGTACTTATGTTGTTTGAAAACTAAAATTTCAGACCCTAAAATTTCAGAATTAAAAAGCAGTGTTTTTAACGCATAATTTTTAAAAAGTATGTAATCTATAGCAATAGGTTTTTATCTTTGCAGGAAATTAAGCATAGGGTGTTACAACAATATACAAAAGAATTTAAATATAATTTAAAGTTAGCCACACCTATAATCATGGGCATGCTAGGGCATACCCTTGTTTCTTTTGTAGATAATATTATGGTAGGTCAATTGGGTACTGCAGAGCTAGCAGCGGTTTCTTTAGGGAATAGTTTTATGTTTATAGCCATGTCTTTGGGTATTGGTTTCTCTACAGCAATTACCCCTCTAGTGGCTGAGGCAGATGGAGAAAATAATTTTGAAAAGGGAAAATCTTCTTTTAAGCATGGATTGTTTTTGTGTATTGTACTAGGTATTGCTTTGGTAGCGGCAGTTTTTTTAGCAAGACCTTTACTGTATGCAATGAAGCAACCTGCTGAGGTGGTAGACTTGGCAATGCCTTATCTTACCTTGGTTGCGGTATCACTATTGCCTTTAATTATTTTTCAAGCATTCAAACAATTTAGTGATGGGCTTTCACTCACGCGGTATCCAATGTATGCTACAATTCTAGCAAATGTCATTAATGTTTGCCTTAACTACATGTTTATTTTTGGAAAATTTGGTGCTCCTGCTATGGGTGTTGTTGGTGCTGCCGTAGGGACCTTAGTCTCTAGAGTTATTATGGTTATTTACCTGTGGTTTTTGTTGTACAGTAAAGAGAAATCTAAGCCGTTTGTAACACATATCAAACTTTTCACACTCTCCAAGAAGATGCTTGAAAAGGTCTTTAACCTTGGTTTTCCATCTGCTTTACAAATGTTTTTTGAAGTTGCCATCTTTACAGCAGCTATCTGGTTGTCTGGTGTGTTAGGTAAAAATCCTCAGGCGGCGAATCAAATTGCTCTAAATGTTTCTTCTATGACTTTTATGGTGGCCATGGGCTTTGGTGTTGCTGCTATGATACGGGTAGGAAATCAAAAAGGATTGAAACGTTTTGATGAGTTGCGCCGTATTGCATTTTCAATCTTTTTACTTTCTACCATTTTGGCCGTACTTTTTGCTATTTTATTTTTTATATTTCATCAGTCCTTGCCAAATTTGTACCTTAATTATGACAATCCTTTAGAGGCGATAGATAACGCAGAGGTAGCTAATACTGCTGCCACCTTATTGCTAATAGCTGCGGTTTTCCAGATAAGTGATACGGTGCAGGTGGTTACTTTAGGAGCCTTACGTGGCATGCAAGATGTAAAATTA
>JBLHII010000128.1:0-5461 GCA_047616265.1 Minisyncoccia bacterium | reverse complement strand
TGTAATTGCTCTTGTTATTCTTAATTTCACCTCTATTACCCTAGCTACTTTACCATCTACTTCTACAATATCACCCACTAATAAAGATTTATCTATAAAAATAAAAACGCCGCCTATTACATCCTGAAAAAGTTCCTGGAGCGCAAGCCCTAAACCAACTAAAAGTGCAGCAGACGCTGCTAAAAAAGGTGTTACATTGATACCCGTAGCGCTTAATACTGCAAAGGCCACGATGATATAGGTGATATACTGTATGAACTTGAAAAAGCTTATAAACTTGAGTTTATCTTGCTCCTCCATCTTGCGTGTAAGCAATACCCGGATCCATTTTAAAAAAAAACGCGCACCTACAAAAGATAGAATCACTAACAACAAGGTCCAAACTGCGATGCGAACTTCATGAGTTCCAGTACCTAGTGTAAACCCTAAATCTAAAAAACTTTTAATAGCTCCCCAGATATTTTCTGTTACTACTTCACCAATTGTTTCTGTTACATCTTCTTGCACGCCTTGTAGTATTTAAGTGTTTATGAACTTATTATCGTAAAATTAAAGAAATCTTTACGTCCTTGTATATAAAAAAAGGAAAAATAAATATTTTAGAAAGAGGATATAAGACTTCTTTAGTATCTAAGCCATTTTATAAGGTCTCTATACGTTGGTTTTTTTCCATACATTAAAATACCAACACGATAAATTTTGGCTGCAAAGACAACCATACCTAAAAAAGTAACAAACAAAATAGCGACAGAAAGAAGCTGTTGCCAAATAGGCACCCCAAAAGGAATACGCATCAACATAACTACTGGAGAGGTAAATGGAATATAACTAAACACCTGTGACACCGTTCCATGAGGATTTTCAATAACTGTAAAAAACCCAACATAAACAGATAAAATTAAAGGCATTAAAACTGGCATCATAAATTGTTGTGTGTCAGTTTCATTATCTACAGCTGCGCCAATAGCAGCATATAAAGAGGCGTACAACAAATAACCTCCAATAAAAAAGAGCAAAAACATAATAACCAAATTGGTAAGTGGTAAACTCTCATAAGCACCATAGGCTTGCGCAATCAAATCACCAGACCCTCCATTGGCTTGCGCTATCATTTCTTGCTGTGAAGATTGAGCTGCACTAGGGTCAATACCAAAAACCAAGGTTACGACCGTAGTTAAAATACTAATTAAAACAACCCAGGCAACAAACTGAGTTACCCCGGCAAGAGAGGTTCCTATAATTTTACCTAATAATAATTTAATCGGTTTTACAGAAGAAATTATCACTTCAATAATTCTACTTGTTTTTTCCTCTATAACACTGCGCATGATCATATTTCCATAAATAATAATAAACATGAACAAGAGGTAGCCAGCAGCACCACCAAAAATTAATTTGGCAATAGAATCTGCTTTAGAGGTTTCTTTTCCTTCAAAAGATTCTTGTTTTGTATTTACTTTAATACGCAGTGCTTTAATTTTTTCCGCATCTATATTGGCTTCCTTCAGCCTTGCAGTATTTACATGAGACTCAATAGTATTTTCTATATCACGCAGTATAGACAATGATGGAGAATCTTTAGAATAAAAAATAGTTGCCGTAGCAAGATCTTCAAGATCTTCTGTGTTAGGGATATACAAAACACCATACATTGCGCCTTCATTCCCTATAATTTTGGCTTGATCTAAAGTAGTGTTAGATAAAACAGTATAGGTCTCTGTCGCGGTATTTTCAAAACCTTGAGCAATCACACCACTTTCGTCAAGTATAGAAATCTCACGCACATTGGCGTTGTTTAGACTAGACAAATATCCAACCAAGGCAAAAATAGCTACAAAAATTAAAGGGCTCAAAAACGTCATTACAATAAAAGACTTATTTCGTACCTTATTGAGGTATTCTCTTTTAATAATTAATGGAAGGTGGTTCATAACAGTTTAGTTTTTTTGTACCGTTTCTATAAAAATATCATTTGCAGAAGGAATCACCTCAACAAAGTGGTTGAGTTGTCCTTTACTTGTTAAGTAACTCACTAAGTCATTAGAAGAAGTAGTTTGAGGTATTTTTATCTTGTATTTCAATGCATCGTTAATGCTTTTAAAATGGGCTGGTTGCACATCAAATTTCTCTTGTAGTTCTGAAATCACCTGTTGTTTATTTTCTGTAATAAGACCTATTTCAAAAGTGTTTGATTGGTATTGTTTTTTAATATCTACTAATTTTCCATCTAGTATTTTGTTAGACTTATGGATTAAAGCTATGTGATCACACATCTCCTCTACAGATTCCATACGGTGAGTAGAAAAAATAACAGTAGCACCGTTGTCTCGAAGTCTTAAAATTTCATCTTTTATTAATGTAGCATTTATGGGGTCAAAACCACTAAAGGGTTCATCAAAGATGAGGAGCTTGGGTTCGTGTAATACCGTAACAACAAACTGTATTTTTTGTGCCATCCCTTTACTTAGTTCTTGTATTTTCTTATCCCACCAATCTCCAATCTCAAGACGTTCAAACCAATATTTCAAACGTTTTTTAGCTTCACTAGCAGACAGTCCTTTTAACTGTGCTAAATAGACACACTGCTCACCTACTTTCATTGATTTATAAAGACCACGCTCTTCTGGCAAATATCCAATATTTTGGATATGATCTGGACGAAGTGGTTCGCCATCCAGAAATACGGTACCGCTATCCGGCATCGTTATTTGATTAATAATGCGAATGAGTGTCGTTTTCCCTGCACCATTTGGGCCTAAGAGTCCAAAAACAGATCCTTTTTCAACAGCTATGGTTACATTGTTTAAAGCGGTGTAATCACCATACTTTTTTGAAACTGAATTGGCTTGTAATAAATATTCCATAGACTATTTTATGTAGCGTAAAGGTGTTGATTAATAAAAATTAACGGGTATTGACTAGTTCTTACTATAATTAGTTAGTCTGCTTATAATAGTATTTGTTACAGCTATCTAAAAGCAAAACCCTTTCATCGCTTATGCTATGAAAGGGAAAAAAATTGCTATGAAAAAGAAAAATATCACCACTAAAAGTAGTGATATTCAAATATAATAAAATTTCTTAATGAAACGTTAATTATGAGAACATATCTTTAACTTTTTCAAAAAAAGACTTGTCTTCCTTCTCTGGTTTTGGCTGAAAATGAGGATCATCTGTCATTTTTTCAAAAAATTCCTTCTGCTCTTTAGACAACGTTTTTGGTGTCCAGACATTTATATGAACTAATAAATCACCCGTTCCATACCCATTAATTGAAGGAATTCCTTTTCTTCTTAGACGTAAGATTTTACCACTCTGTACACCACCATCTATAGGTATTCTAACCCTGCCTGTAACCGTGTCTATTTCTTTTGAAGTTCCTAGTGCTGCTTCCGTGAAACTAATGTACATATCATGATGTAAATTATCCCCTTCACGTTGTAAACTCTCATGAGGAATCTCTTCAATGGCTACTAGCAAATCTCCAGAGATACCATTTCCTGGAGCATCATTTCCTTTTCCAGACACCTTTAATTGCATCCCGTCTACAACACCGGCAGGTATTTTAATTGATACTGTTTCTTCTGTAGCAAGCATACCTTGTGCATCTGCATTGGCTGGCTTTTTATCTACAGATTGCCCCGCACCTCCACAACTGGTACACGTAGCAGCAGTTTGCATACGACCCAAAATAGTATTTTGAATCTTCATTACTTGACCACTACCATTACAGGTTCTACACGTATTGTAGGTGGTTCCTGCTGCTACTTTTTTACGTTTTACCTTAATTTTTTTCTCAACGCCGTTTGCAATCTCTTCTAGGGTTAATCTTACACGAATACGCAGGTTGCTCCCTTTTACAGTTCTACGTCCTGCGTTGCCTCCAAAACCACCACCAAAACCGCCGCCGCCGCCGCCGCCGAAAATATCACCAAATTGACTGAATATGTCATCCATATTCATACCGCCGCCGCCGCCGCCAAAACCGCCACCATCAAAAGCTTGATGACCATATTGATCGTACTTTGCTTTTTTGTCTGCATCGCTTAAGACTTCATAAGCTTCTGCTGCTTTTTTAAATTTCTCCTCTGCAGAAGGATCGTCTGGGTTTTTATCTGGGTGAAAAGCAATTGCTTTTTTTCTGTATGCCTTTTTAATTTCAGCAGTTGTTGCCCCTTTATCTATTCCTAGTATATTGTAAAAATCATCTTTCATGGTATGTCCTTTTTCTGAAATACAAATATTTCAAAAGTATTAACTACTTAAATTATTGTCCTATTACCACCTTTGGATACCGTATAATTTTACCTCCAAGGGTATATCCTTTTTCCAAAACATCAATGATTTTACCTTTCATATCGTCTGTAGGTGAAGGAATTTGTGTTACAGCCTCATGGTTATCTGCATTAAAAACATCACCAGATACCGTTTCAGAAACTTCCAACCCTTTTTGTTTCATAGATTCTTTCAACTTATTGTTTATAAGCCTCATGCCTTGAACATGCACATCATCTTGATCTTCACTAAACTCTTTAAGAGCTCTATCAAAGTCATCTAACACAGGTAGAATAGCCATAACAACTTCTTGACCTGCAGTTTTAAAGAGCTCTATACGCTCTTTACCAGTTCTTTTTTTATAGTTTTCAAACTCTGCAAAGAGACGCAGGTGTTTGTCTTTTTCTGTTTGTAAATCTTCGGTTAATTGCTCTTCAGTTGTTTTTTCATCTTCAAGTAAAACGTCATGAATTATTTGTTCTTCTCCAGCTGTTTCATTGACAGGTATTTCTTCCACTTCAGCTTCGTTGTTTTTTTCTTTTGTGCTCATACGGGCAGTATTTTCTGTTTTTTATTACGGTGCAAAAGTACTGCCATTAATTCAAAAATGTCAAAATGTCACGACCAAAGTTTAGCAGTATATTAAGAGAAACTAAACACTGACTTGTTACTTTTACATCTTAATAAATAAAAACACTATTAAAATGAAAAAAACAAGCTTAAACATAGCCTTTGTTGCGCTAGTAGCACTAGGAATAACATCATGTAAGGATGGTGCCAAAGAAAGTAAAACATCTGAAGTAAAAGAAACACTAACAGCTACTTTAGCGGCAACACCGTATACAATTCAAACCGAAAAAGCAACCATTAGTTGGTTAGGAAGTAAACCAGTAGGAACACACACAGGAACTATAAATGTTCAGGATGGTGCTTTTTACCTTCAAGGAACGACTATTGAAAGCGGGAAGTTTGTGATAGACATGAGTAGCATTACTGTTACTGATCTTGACGAAAACAGCGGTAAAGAAAGCTTAGAATCACATCTAAAAGGAACTGTTGAGGGGAAAGAAGGTGACTTTTTTAACGTTACAAAATACCCAACAGCAACCTTTGAAGTTACTGGTGTTACAGATATGGATGGAAAAACTATAATGAGTGGAAACCTTACCATGCTTGATACGACCAA
>JBLHII010000127.1:0-5517 GCA_047616265.1 Minisyncoccia bacterium | reverse complement strand
AAGCTTTATAATTTGCTGTATTAAAGCTATTTGCTGCTACCGAAGGAGAAAGTAAATTATAATACACATCTAATTTTGGCAACAACTTGTTTTGCTTTAATTTCTTGTCAATAATCAAACCATTAATCTTTGCATCTAAACTTCGTAACCTAGGATGATCTATGGCCCCTTGTTCATCGTCTATAGTGCCCAACAGGTTTAAGGAACTTGCAATTTTTGATTGCTCAGGAAAAAGTGGAACCACAGTGTCTTGTAATTCCACAGGTGTGTCATTAATCCATAAAAAAGTACTTACCTTTAATGCTGCTTTTCTACTTTTAAGCCTTGCTGCTTCTAAATAGAGTTGTCGATCACTATGAATAATACGAGCCTCTGTAATATCTATCGCAGCCTTATCTCCCATCGCTACACTTCGAGACACTGCGGTAAGCCTCGTTAAAGCATTTTCTAAAAATGTGTCAAAAATACGTTGTTCATTAGTCGCTTCTACCCACTCAAAATAAGCCGTACTCGCATCAAATAAAATGGTGTTTACCAAAACATCTCTATCAGCCTTGGTTTGCACTTCAAAAAATCGAGCCTTTTTTAATGCCGCCATTCGCTCATTGATTAAAAATCCCTGCGCTAATGAAAAAGAAACACCCGCACTATATAACCCACCCTCTGGCATCGTGAGGTTTGGGTTTAAAAATACCCCTGTGTGCTCCTCAAAAGTTGCCTTAAACTCAATACCGTACCATGTAGGGATTCTAAAAGTGGTATTTAATAAGTCAAAATATTCGGTGTTTTTAAATTCCTTTCGATCATAATCAACATCAAAAGTAGGGTCAAAACCCCCTTGCGCTTTTAAAAGAGTAGCCGCTCCGAAAGCCAGTACTAAATTGGCTTGCTTTACTAAAGGATGGTGCTTTTTTACGTACCCAATATACGCCTCAAAACTAAGGATCGTTTCTGTAGGCTGCTCCAAAGATTGAGCAGACACAAATACTGCTGAAATAAAAAAACTAAATGTAAAAAAGTACGTAAAAAAGAGAGGCATATTGGCGTATTAATTTTTTATTTTTGAGTGTCAGGTATATAGTAATTTGGTGGGAAACCATTTAGTTGTCGCCATATTTCGTACCAAATAGAAACATCTTCCAATAAAGCTATCGTATAAGCTCCCGAACCTACCCGTACGTTTTCAGGCCAAGGGCTGTCTTCTAAATCTGGAGCAATAAGAATTCTAAATTTTCCATTCTCACTGATAAAAGTTTCTATAGCCACAACAGTACCAGCGTAGGTGCCAAATGAAGCATTAGGCCAGCCGCTAAAGAAAATTGCAGGCCATCCATCAAACTGAATTCTTACGTGCTCACCTAGATGTATTAAAGGCAAATCTATAGGTGCTACATACGTCTCTACTGCAAGATCATAGTTTGCAGGCATGATACCAACTAACTTCTCCCCTGCTTTAAATGTTTCCCCTAGCCCATTTTTAATTGCTTTATTGATGTAGCCATTTTGTGGCGCTGTAATGTGATACATAGCAGTTCGCAAGGCGTAACTTGCAGATTGATTTTGAAGTTTAGACACCGCTGCCTCAGCTTCAAATTGAGCAGAAGCTGCAGTGAAACGATCACTCCTAGACTTTGATATTTTATTGATATACGCTGCAGTTATTCGGCTTATTTCAAGTTGTGCGTTTAATATTTCATGTCTGCTTGCAAGTAGTTTGTTTTCTTGAGAGATAAGAACAGCCTCTGTGTCTTGTAATTTCAAACGCATCGCCTCTAAATCTCTAAGAGATTTTAGGCCTTCGCTGTGAAGTACTCCAGTACGCTGGTATTGCTTTTGAGCAATACCTATAGTCGTTTTTGCAGCTTGATAGTCTATGCTGTCACTAGTTGCTTTAAAACCTGCCTGCTTTAATTTATTTTCTGCCTGTAACAATTTTAAACCACGTTCGGAAACCAAGGAAGAAACTTGCATTTCTAATGCTTTTATCTTCTCTTGATAAGAAACTACAGAACGACTTTTTGCATCCCGTTGTTCGTTGGTGCGAGACACCAAAAGAGGGTCTTGATATGCTGTTTTAATTTCTGAAATAAAAAGAACAGTGTCTCCTTTTGCTACAAAATCACCTTCTTTTACAAACCATTTTTCAATGCGCCCAGGAATGGGTGATTGTATGGTTTGAGGTCTTTGATCTGGAGTAAGCGTAGTTACATATCCATTACCGCTTACACTTTGCGTCCACGGTAAGAAAAGAATAATGGCAAACGTCAATGCAGCAAAAGCTAAGAACAGGTTAAATACGCTATTATATTTTGAGCTAAACGCTTTATCAAAAGAAGTATATTTTTCAAGAGATACTTTCGTATTTATTGGATTGTTTGAGATATTGAGCATGGTGCCTATTTTTTTGAAATGATTGTTCCTCCTGAAATTTCAATACGATGATTACAGTGCTGTTTCCATAACTCATTTTGACCAGACACTACCAAAGCCCAAGGTCTTTCTGCTGAGGTGATATAGGCAATAATTTGAGCCGCTTCCTCTTTTTCAAAATGCTCTAGTGGATCTTTTAGTAACAATAGTTTTGGATTGTATATTATAGCCCTTGCCAACACAATACGTTTAGATACCGTAAAAGGTATTTGTTGCCCTTCTGGAGATATAAGAGTGTGTATTCCGTTAATTTGCTGCTTTATAAACGAAAGCAAACCGAGCGCTTTAAGCACACTATGCAAATGCTCTTGAGAAATATCCTTTCTACCAAATGTAATGTTTTCAAGAATCGTTCCCTCAAAAGGACTTTGAGACGGGAGTACCTGTCCTATATGGTTTCTATATTTGGCTGGACAAACACCACTAATAGAAATATCATTGATATAAATAGCGCCTTTGCTTGGCGTAAAAAGACCTGACAAAATATTCATTAAAGTAGTTTTCCCTGAGCCAGAGACTCCAGAAAGCAAGATTCGATCGCTAGGGTTTATAGTGAAACTAATAGCAGACAACACCTGCTGCCCTTCTGGAGTAGTATATCCTAAAGCATCAAATTCTATGTGGGCTCCCTGTCCAGATGAAAAAGGATTTTCTCCATCTTGTCTTTCAAGAGCTTTATCAACAACCTGCCCGATTTTTTCTAAAGAAGTTAATACATCATAAAAAAACTCTAAACCCTTTATTAATTTTTCTACAGAATTAAGTACTAACAGTATGATGATTTCTGCAGCCACAAATTGACCAATATTCATTTGCTGGTTAAGAACTAATAAACCCCCAATAAGAAGAAGGCCAGCAGTGACCAACACTTTAAAAATAATAAGTTTTATAAACTGAGACAGCAATACTTTAAAATGATTCTCACGAGATTCAAGGTAATTGGTAGTGAGAAGGTCAATGCGCTTCATCGCTAAATCTGTGGTGCCTGACAATTTAAAACTAACAAGAGATCTAGATACTTCTTGAATCCAATACGCAACTTTGTATTTACTTTCAGACTCTTTTAAACTTGTTTCTAGCCCTTTCTTGGCTGTAAACTTAAACACAATATAAATCAACAATACCAACAAGAACCCATAAACAATAAAAAAGGGATGATAAAACGAGAGTAAAATTAATCCAAAAATAATCTGCAATACAGCCGCAGGGAAATCAATTAATATTTTAGATAAACTTTTTTGTATGGTTAAAACATCGAAAAAACGGTTGGCAAGTTCTGGTGGATAATAGTTTCTCAATTCCTCCATTTTTAATTTTGGAAACCGATAGGCAAATTCAAAAGAAGCACGCGTAAAAATCTTTTGCTGCATGCTCTCTAAGATGCGAATTTGCATTAATTGCAATATTCCTTGAAAAGCAACACCAAGTGTAACAAGAACAACAAGAATAATCCAAGAAGTAGTTACCTGTGCGCCCTGAATTAAATTAATAATAGCTTGGATTCCTAAAGGTAAAGTCAACGCGACTAGACCCGCGAAAATCGCATAGTAAAATATATGTCTAATGTCTTTTTTATCAAGTTCTAATAAACTCACAAAACGTTTCCAAGGAGTCATAATGGGTAATTTCATCTACTGATTTATTTATAGTATGGGTGTGAATTTTCTAAAAAATAATACACTTAATAGTAGTTTTTTTATATGGAAAACAAAATTATAATAGTATTACTATTAAATTAGTATGTTTAACTTTATTTTATGATCGTATAAGCACTTTTTTTATGACTTTATCATTAAATACAATATCGTTTGATAACAATACAAACCGTATCTCCCAAAAAAAATAAATGAGATTACAGATCCTCTGTTAAAAGAAAAAATAACCGTCAGTACTATACGAAAGGCTATAGATACATTTAAAAAGTATCGTAAAATGATAGGAGTGTTTTAGTGCAACATTATAGTTTAAAATGTGTTTTAAAATCTTCCTGGTTTCAAGTAATACATGATTTATTGAGAGCTACTTATGGAAAAGATATTCCTTTATTATACGGTGGAAACTACTAATCATTATTCCAAAACAGACTAAAGGAATACCGTAAGATTAATGTAATAAAATAGCGGCTCTCAAATTGAGAACCGCCACAAACGCTACTGAAGCGTGTTAAGGAAATTAATGAGCTTTTCATTCATTTATATTTAAAACATTAACGCTTAAATAAATATCAATTTCCAAAGGTTGGCTATTCCTCTATTTCAATATGGATTGTACTGGTCATTTTTAACTTCTTGCCTTGTATTCTTGCTTGTGAGAAAAAGTCTTTGGCAAGTATTTGTTCGTTTAACAATTCATCAATTCTACTAGTATCGTGTTCACAAGCATCATCTAAATTTCCTTCTGTTATTGATAGACGCTGAATTTTGTGAAAATTAATTTTCACTTTCAATACATCGTTTATGATATCTGCAGCCTCAGAAGCAGTAAACCGTCCTTCAATAAGATTAATTTTTTGTTCAGTTCTTAAAGTGGGTGCTGCTGTCATTATTGTTTCCATACTTAGTTTAATTTAAAGATGTATTTGTTTTTATTTGACAAATGTCTGCCTTTTTTTTCATTTATTTTTATTTATATATCTTATACTAGTCATAAACAATTTTTATGATTTATGTACCATAAAGAGATACAAAAGTATTCCTAGTGTTATATTGAACGGAAATGTAATAGCAAGTGCCATTGGAATGTATACACTTGGGTTCGCTTTAGGCGCAGCGAGTTTCATTGCCGCAGGAACAGCGATATAAGAAGCACTTGATACTAGTATTGCAAACAACAACCTATTCCCTTCTCCGGTAACAAAAGCACCACTTACTACAACCACAATACAACCATTAATTATTGGTATGTTAATCGCAAACAAAAAAGCAAACCATCCCTTTTTAATAAAGTCAGATAGTTTACGCCCACTGGTTATTCCCATGTCGAGTAAAAACACGGCCAAGAATCCTTTAAAAATATCTGTAGTGAATGGTTTTATACGCTCAGCTTGAGCTTCACTTGCTAATAACCCAATGAGTAAACCTCCTATGA
>JBLHII010000126.1:0-5554 GCA_047616265.1 Minisyncoccia bacterium | reverse complement strand
CATTCCTGAAGAGGGAAATATAATTGGTGCCATCATAAAGATGAGAGATTCTGTTGGTATTAAACAATTGCCAGTAGAAGACGAGGGACAATTTGTAACAGAAGAAGCCTATGCCCCGTATATAAAAACCACGTTGGTAGACACGAGGTTTGCATATGAAACCAAAGGAACTTGGGAAATTAAAAACCAATGGATGGCCGGTCCTTTTGTAAACTATGCCATTAGAGATTTAAAAAACAGCCGATACCTAATACTGGAAGGATTTACGTACGCTCCAAGGGTTGCCAAAAGAGACCTCCAACTAGAACTAGAATCTATTTTAAAATCTGTAAGGATAAAGTAAGCCACCTTCTGTTGATTTCAGAGGATGTATTTCCTGTTGCGCACATAACCAAAAGAGCATTATGCAAAAAATATATTATCTCAATACCTGTGACACGTGTAAAAGAATTATAAAGGAGTTAGAACTCCCTAATACATTTGTTCGTCAAGATATCAAACAAGAAGCACTCACTCTCGCAGAACTTGAAGGGCTTCGGCTTATGTCAGGGAGTTATGAGGCGCTATTCAGTAAACGCGCTAAACAATACAAAGAGAGAGGTCTTAAAAATGAAATGCTTACTGAAGAAGACTATAAACGGTTTATTTTAGAGCACTATACGTTTTTAAAAAGACCGGTGCTTGTTAACAATTCTCAAATTTTTATCGGCAACAGCAAAAAAGTTGTTGCCGATGCTAAGGGATCACTTCAGGAATAAGGATGAACCCAAGAATTTTAGCCATCATTGCTGCTTTTGCCGCAAGTTTTATTTACGGGCTTAATCACACCATAGCAAAAGGTTTGATGCCTTCGGTTATTCAGCCGTATGGGTTTATATTACTGAGGGTGAGCGGAGCAGCTATTGTTTTTTGGTTGGTTGGCCTGTTTTACAAAAAAGAAAGTATTGATTGCAAAGACTGGTTGCGGTTTGTGGCATGTGCTTTTTTTGGTATGGTGCTGAACATGACAATGTTTTTTAAAGGACTTAGCCTTTCTACTCCCATTAACAGTAGCGTCGTTATTACCATTGCCCCGGTTTTGCTGCTCGTTATGTCTGCGGTTTTTTTAAAAGAGCGTATTACCCTAGTAAAGGCATTAGGAATAGGCTTAGGGTTCACGGGTGCTTTAGTTCTTATTTTGTTTGGCATCAAAGCACAGCTAAACGCTCCGAATATTCCATTAGGCAACATACTATTTCTTATTAATGCTGCTTCATATTCCGTTTACCTAATACTTGTAAAACCGTTAACCCAAAAGTATAGCGCAATCACGCTCATGAAGTTTTTCTTCTTGTTTGCCGTTATTATTAATATTCCAATTGGTTTCCAGGAGTTCTCTCAAGTAGATTGGCTACACCTCCCTCTAGAGACAATAGGGCAACTTGCTTTTGTGGTTATAGGCACTACAGTACTTACGTATTTATTTAATATATATGCGCTAAAGCAATTAACACCATCTGCACTGGGCGTTTTTATGTACGTGCAGCCTTTAATAGCAACGATTTTTGCTGTTACTTCAGGCTCAGACACACTTACCCCTTTGCGGGTTGTTGCTGCGTCTCTTATCTTTTTAGGAGTATATCTGGCAACGCGTAAGAAATCAAAACAAAACAGACTGCCCTGAAAGGGTAGGGTTTTCAGCTTTAAAAATCAGCTTAAATCTCGAGGAGTTTGACCGTGTTTTCTGGTGTGCTCTTTGGTAATAATATAGAAATCTTCTGTTTTGTCTAGCTTGTTTAAACTATCGAAAAGGTCTTCAGGCAAGGGCCTTAGTTTGCGCTTTGCTAAATCTATCCAACCGCCCATCATTTCGCAGCGCGCAATATTCTTGCCTTTATGGTCAAAGAAGTTGTGTTGAAAAGAGAAATACATGCCGTCTTCGCTAATCCCCTTAAGGGCTAAGCTTACGGTAATTGGTTTTCCAGGAAAAACTTCTTTAAAATAGAACATGTGCTCATAAAAGACAACAGGGCCAATATTGTTTGCCACCATATTGGCTTGTCCAAAACCATTTTCAAGCATATAACTTAAGCGAGTATGGCTCATGTAATTAATATATGCGCTATTTGCTAGATGGCGATTGGCGTCGATATCATTCCATCTGATTTCAAATTTTTTTAAATACATGTTTTTGTTTTTTGAATAAGTACTCTTTTGTGTCGCAAGGCTAAGCGTTAATAAATGCAATTACTTTGTTGTAAACAGTGTCACCTTTTAAATCGTGCTTAAGTCCAGTAGTAATAAAAGAGGTGATTTTAGGATTCTTCGATAGGGCTTTTTTTATCGGTTCAAAAGGAGTAACAGCGTCATTCTTGTCATGAATAACTAAGACAGGCTGCGTTACTCTTTCTAAAAAATTTGAAAGAGTAATCTCTTTATGCGGAATTTTTAAAACAGCATCAACTTTCGTGTTTAAGTTACGGATGCACCGCATAGAAAGCCCTAGAATTTCTTTAAAAAAAACAAATACAGCGTCCATACCAGAAGGTGCTCCCATTACAATAAACTTATTGACCTGCATAGACGCATTCATCAAATAGGAATAGCCCATTGCAGTATTGCTTAGCGAATGACAAACGACAGTGTCTACGGTTCCAACATGGCGTATTGCAGCCTCAATGGCTTCTCTAAAGAGGGCTATGTTTAATTGGTTCCCAGGAGACATCCCGTGTCCTGGAGCATCTAAAGCGTATACCGTATACTGCTCTTTTTTCAACAAATTGTAATAAGGCAACCAGCGCTGGCTATTACTTTCCCATCCGTGCAAAAAGAGAATTTTTTTAGGCCCGTTTCCCCATTGATGTAATACCGCGGTATGTTGCTTAAGTTCAATGTTGTGTTGTGTTGCTTGCTTAAAAAATTTTTTTCCTTTTTCTGAGATACCCGTTCGGCGCACCCTACCCAACAAATTAAAAGCGTAATCAGCACTCCATTCAGGAGCTACTAAAGCAGAGGTGTTTAAAAAAAAGCCTATAGATTTGACGATAATTTTTTTCATAGATTCAGGAATTCCTTTTGACAGGGATTAATTCTATCTCAGTTTTGAACGCCCTTAGGTGCGCAACACAATTTGTAATTTTTTTATGGGTTTATTTGGACGGTCACAAAGATACCAATAGCCATTCGCATATTCGAAATTTAGGGTCAATGTATTTTTTGGATGCCTACCATGTCTTAAAAGTTTAGTAATTTTAGACTTTATAAAAAAACCTATATAGGGACACAGCACATATGCCAATTATAAGCTCCGGTTACCAAGCCAAAGGCCCTTTTAAGAGCGGCCATTTTTCTACAATATATTCGGCTAAATTACGCCCAACTCCTTCATTAGATCAGGTTAGAAAGCGGCTAGAATTAACCGATGGTGATTTTGTAGATGTAGACTGGAGTTATCATATTTCAGAACTGAAAAATGCGCGGAAAGTAGCTATATTATTACACGGTCTTGAAGGAGATGCGCAGCGAGGATACATGAAGGGTCATGCAAAACAACTTACTGAAGGCGGCTGGGATGTTGCCGCCATGAATCATCGTGGGTGCAGTGGAGAAGAAAACCGGTTGTACCTGTCTTACAACAGTGGCCGCACGCAAGATCTTTCAGAGCTAATAGACCATATAATTGCAAAAGAAAACTATAAAGAAATCACACTTATCGGTTTTAGTTTAGGAGGGAATCTGCTGTTAAAATACTTAGGAGAGAGGCGCATAATTTCACATAAAATTGTAGCAGGAATAGCTATCTCTGCGCCGGTTGAATTACAGTCTTCCTTAGATGTTCTCATGCGAAAAGAGAACAGACCCTACTCCCTTGTTTTTTTAAAAGACTTGCGGAATAAATACAAACGAAAAATGAAATTATTTCCTGAAATGATGTCTCAGGAAAAACTCAATCAAGTAAAAACATTACTTGATTTTGATAATATCTATACAGCGCCCGCCCATGGCTTTGAAAATGCCGCAGATTATTACGAAAAAAGCAGCGCCCTCCCTTTTTTGCCGAACATAAAAATACCAGTGCTGTTATTAAGTGCTGCAAACGATAGTTTCTTAGCGCCTCCGTGCTATCCTTTTGATGTTGCACAAAACCACAAAAACATCTATCTTGAAGTTCCTAATACGGGAGGTCATGTCGGGTTTCATGTTTCAAATAGCGAGTATTATTCAGAGCGCCGAGTTGTAGAATTTTTGAATACAATAACATAATGACAGACCAATTTATAGAAGAAAACCAGTTGTATGTTGCCTTGGGTTATTGTGCCTTTATGTTTTTACTAGCGATGGTGCTTAAGCAATATCCTCCTAAGAAGATAAGCCATTTATACGGGTATAGAACAAAGCGGTCCATGAAAAATCAAATAGTTTGGGATGCCGCTAATAAATTTTCAGCAAATGTGTTTTTGAGAATTTGCCTGTATAGTTTTTTAATTCCGGCAGCAGGGTACTTTGTTTTCCCAGAACTAAATGTGCTTATTACTATTGTAATAAACACGCTTTTATTGTTCTACGTTCATTACGCAACAGAAAACTATTTAAAGACACGGTTTGACCTAGGCGGGAACCCCTTTTGCTGATCTACCAAAGATAGCATAGATGATTTGCGTACCTTTGGCATCATATTTAGAACCTTATTAAAACCAACGCATGATTCAATCCATGACAGGATACGGCAAGCACGTTATACAGTTGCCAACCAAGAAAATTACCGTAGAAATTAAATCACTTAACAGTAAAAGTTTAGACTTAAACACACGGGTTCCCTCTGCATACAGAGAAAAAGAACTAAGCATGCGCAAAATGTTAGCATCAGGTCTTACGCGAGGAAAAATTGATTTTAATTTATTTGTAGAATCTACGGGTGAAGAAACATCTGCTAGAATCAATGAAACTACCGTTAAGCAATATATGAAGCAATTGTCTCAAGTGGTTGATGCAGACCAAACAGAGCTTTTGAAAATGGCTATTAAAATGCCAGACGTACTAAAAACAGAGCGCGAAGAGATTAATGAAGATGAGTTTTTTGAAATTTTAAAAGCAGTTAAACTGGCTTTAGTTGAAATAAATATTTATAGATCTGACGAGGGCGAAGTTTTGAAAAATGATTTTTTGCAACGCATCACAATTATTAGCGAAAGACTAGAGGAGGTCCTTAAAATAGATAGCCAGCGCATCGCTAGTGTAAAAGAACGATTGCGTAACGCGGTAAACGAACTTAAAGAAAAGACCGACGAAAACCGGTTTGAGCAAGAGCTTATTTACTACCTAGAAAAATACGATATCACAGAAGAAAAGGTACGGTTAGAGAATCATTTAAACTACTTTAAAGAGGCGATACATAGTGACGATAGTAATGGTAAAAAATTAGGTTTTATTACGCAAGAAATTGGTCGAGAAATCAACACCATTGGTAGTAAAAGCAACTTTGCACCGATGCAACAATTGGTCGTTCAGATGAAAGACGAATTAGAGAAAATAAAAGAACAAGCTTTAAACGTACTATAATGGCTAAAGGAGGAAA
>JBLHII010000125.1:0-5624 GCA_047616265.1 Minisyncoccia bacterium | reverse complement strand
ATGGAAATGGTAAACGAAGTGGTAAGACAATTTAAAGAAATTCCGGGAATTATGGAAGGAACAGGAAAGCCAGAATACGATAAGTGTGTTGCTATTTCTACAAAAGCATCTTTAAAAGAAATGATGTTGCCAGGAATCTTAACGATCGGTTTTCCAATAGTTGTTGTGCTAATAGGATTGTTAGTATACCCAGATAATAATATGTTGGTTGCTGAAATGCTAGGGGGTTATATGGCAGGTGTTACTGTAAGTGGTGTGCTTTGGGCTATCTTTCAGAACAATGCTGGTGGTGCTTGGGATAATGCTAAAAAATCTTTTGAAGCAGGGGTTGAAATTAATGGTGTAATGACGTATAAAGGTTCTGATGCTCATAAGGCCGCAGTAACTGGAGATACTGTTGGAGATCCATTTAAAGACACCTCTGGTCCATCTATGAACATCCTAATTAAACTTACGTGTTTAATTGGTTTGGTGATTGCTCCCATATTAGGAGGTCATGCAGCAGATGCTGAGGCGGTTCTTAACCCGCAGAGCACCAAGCAAGTTAATATGAGCCAACAAGACGTTACTGATGTTGAGAAAGAAAAAGATGTGGTTGTAAAAATGACTTCAGATGAAGGTGTTTTTACAGCTGAGGTGATCACTGAAACAAAAATGGATGGCTTCACCAAAAAAGAAACGAATGTCTTTACGGGTACTGAAGCTGAAGTAATGGCTAAGATTGAAGCTATGAAATCTGTTGAAGTAAGTATTGAATAGCACCCACATAAAATAGAGTTTACAAAAAAGGGCTGTCTTTAAAAGACAGCCCTTTTTTTGTGATATATTGTTATATAGTCTTACACAGACAGGTTAAAATAAGCCGTTAATTTCTGCGTCAATTTTACTGATTACCTGTCCAAGATGTTCTGGATTTTCTACAAAATCAAGGTCATCTACATCAAGTATAATGACATTTCCTTTGCTGTATGTCGTAATCCAAGCTTCATAACGCTCATTTAGTCTGCTAAGGTATTCGATGCTTATCGAGTTTTCATAATCACGGCCTCGCTTGTGTATTTGCTTTACCAGGTTAGGAATAGAACTACGTAGGTAAATTAAAAGATCTGGACCTTCTGTTACACTCTCCATTAAATCAAAAAGTGATTTATAGTTTTCATAATCTCTGTTGGTCATCAATCCCATAGCGTGAAGATTGGGTGCAAAGATGTATGCATCTTCATAAATAGTTCTGTCTTGTATGACTTTTTCACCACGCTCTCTGATCTCTAATATTTGACGAAAACGACTGTTTAGAAAATAGATTTGTAGGTTAAAAGACCAACGCTCCATCTGGTTGTAAAAGTCATCCAGGTATGGATTGTCTTCAACATCCTCGTAGTGAGGTTTCCATTTGTAGTGTTTTGATAATAAACGTGTAAGAGTGGTTTTTCCTGAACCAATATTTCCTGCTATGGCAACGTGCATACTTCTAATTCTTTGGTTTTTGTATAGCAAATGAATGAACATTTTCGCGATCATAAATATACAAGAAATCATGGGAAAGTTGCAAGTCTTGAATGCTTATTTGAGTAGTTTTTAAAGTAGTGACACTATTGCCGCTTTCTAGGATTTCATATAATAAGGAGTCTTTAAGGACTAATATCCTATTATTATGTTCTATTATTTTTTCCCCTCCTTCAAAAGCAATGGATGTAATAATACCTCCAAACACGGTGTATACTTTTATGGTTGTTGGGGTAAGGATATAATTGTAGTTAAAGGTGCTAGTTTGGTCTGTTACAATTTCAGCGATAGGTAAGGAAATAATATTTTTTGTATTGAATCTGTAATGGTACACCTCTAGTTGCTGAGAATCAGCATTAAACAGCCACAACTTATTTCCTCCGGCATTACTAGCAGCACTAATATTCGCAAAATCTTCAAGGAGGTTAAAGTTAATGCGTTCAATCTCGGTAAGCTTATTGTCTAGTAAAACAGCCGTGTTAGTATCTGCATAAAAAACAACCACACTAAGAGGGTTGATAATATCTACACTACTAATAGTACCTAACTGAAAATCTGTAAATCTAAACACGCCAGCAGTCCCCTTTTTGTTTAGCACCATACCCGTAATTGTGTAGAGGTTGTCATAGCCGTCAAAGCCAATAAATTGATCTACATCTAAGGGCATTTGCTTAGGAGTTTCTATGGTTTGCGAAACAGCGGGCTGAATGCAAAACATAAGGATAAAAATAATACGCTTCATAGAATGACAAGGTACAAAAAGCCTCGTTATTTATATAACGAGGCTTTTTAAATACTAAAATTTTCAAGGAAAAACTTATCCTAAGAAAGGGTATCTATAATCTGTAGGAGTAACAAAAGTTTCTTTCACCATTCTTGGAGAACACCAGCGGTATAAGTTTAATTTACTTCCTGCTTTATCATTTGTTCCACTAGCGCGAGCGCCCCCAAAAGGTTGTTGTCCAACCACAGCTCCCGTAGGTTTATCATTGATGTAGAAATTACCTGCTGCATTTTCTAATATTTTAACACCTACTTCTAGTGCATAACGGTCTTCGCTAAATACAGCTCCTGTTAAAGCGTATTCACTCGTCTGATCTACCAAATGAAGCGTTTCTTCCCAAGCATCGTCTTCAAAGACATACACGGTAACAACTGGGCCAAATAACTCTGTACACATAGTGGTGTATTTAGGGTCATTGGTTTTAATAACAGTAGGTTCAATAAAGTATCCTTTGCTTTTATCATACCCACCACCTGCAATAATTTCTGCGTTGCTGTCTTTTTTTGCTTGATCAATAAAATGTGCTAGCTTGTCAAAAGATCCTTCATGGATCACTGCAGTAATATAGTTGCTCATGTCTCCTGGAGAGCCTATGGTAAAGGTTTCCATTTGTGATTTTAGGTGCTTTTCTGTAGCTGCCCAAATACTTTTTGAAACATATACCCTACTAGCTGCACTACATTTTTGACCTTGAAATTCAAAAGCACCTCTAGTAATTGCGGTAGCTACTTGCTCAGGGTTTGATGACTTGTGTGCTACAATAAAATCTTTACCACCTGTTTCACCAACAATACGAGGATAGGTTTTATAGTTGTGGATGTTTAATCCAATTTTTTTCCAAAGCTCTTTAAAGATGAATGTAGAACCTGTGAAGTGAAGACCGCTGAAATCTGGGCTATCTAGTACGGTGTCAGTAATCATAACAGGGTCACCCATTACCATTTGTATCACCCCTGGAGGGACTCCAGCTTCCTTAAATACGTCAAGAACAATCTTAGCAGAGAATATTTGGCTGTCACTTGGTTTCCATACTACAACATTGCCCATCATCGCTGCACTGGCAGGAAGATTGGCGGCAATAGCTGTAAAATTGAAAGGAGTAATAGCATATATAAACCCTTCTAGTGGGCGGTATTCTAAGCGGTTCCATACATCACTTGTTGATGCTGGCTGTTCTGCGTACATTTCTGTCATGTACTGGACATTAAAACGTAAGAAGTCTATTAATTCACAAGATGCATCAATTTCTGCTTGGTGAACAGTTTTAGATTGCGCTAACATGGTAGCTGCGTTTATTTTTGCGCGGTACGGCCCAGCAATTAACTCTGCTGCACGAAGAAAAATGGCGGCACGTTGTTCCCAAGGCATTTGAGACCAAAGTTTACGAGCTTCTAGTGCAGTTGCAATAGCTTCGTCTATATGCTTTTTTTCAGCTCTGTGGTAGGTTCCCAAATTGTGTTTGTGATCGTGTGGAGGTGACATTGTTGCGGTGTCTCCTGTAACTATATCTTTTCCATTAATGTACATTGGCACATCAATTTGGCTATTGTACATCTCTGTATATGTTTTGGCAACAGCTGCACGCTCTGGAGAACCTGGAGCGTATGTTTTTACGGGTTCGTTAACAGCAACTGGAACTTTGTAAAATCCTTTTCCCATGGTGAATTTATTTATGCATTTGCTAGGCAATATGCGGTTGATTAAAGACAAAATTTTGAAGTGCGAAGATACACAAAATCTGTTCCTAACATAAAGAATACAAGAGACGCTTTTGCTGAAGTGATTTTATATGTTTAGCTTCTTTTGTTTTAAAGTTAGCGCTACAGTTTTAGTATTTTGAAAGAAGATATATTTTTATATAGTGTTTTTTTGATGTAATGTGTCTGCGTATATTTGAAAATAGAATAGGACAATATAGTTTAAGTTTTTTGTCACTAACAGGACTTTTTTTATATGTGTACAGTAACCTTTATACCAAACCAGGTAGATGAGTTTGTCTTAACCTCTAATAGAGATGAGGCTCCAGGTCGTGAAACAATAGCACCACAACTATATCTTGTTGATGGTGTTGATTTACTTTTTCCAAAAGATAAAAAAGCAGGAGGCACATGGATTGGCTTAAGCGAAAAAAAACGGCTTATTTGTCTTTTAAATGGAGGCTTTGTTGTTCATGATCGTGCCTCTAGTTACACAATGAGTAGGGGTGTCGTGGTAACGCAATTACTCACTACAGCCAATGTGTTAAAAACTATAAATAGTTTTAATTTTGAAGGGATAGAGCCCTTTACCATTATTATGGTAACATGGGAAGACACTCCCGTATTAGAAGAATTAGTATGGGATGGTGCCCATATACATCTTAGGAAAAAAACCTGGACGCCTCATATTTGGTCTTCTTCTTTGTTATATACCTCAGCTGTTAAAATAGAGCGAGAAGCATGGTTTTCTAGTTTTTTGTTGGAGAAAGAGCCCCCAAATACTGCTGAAATTTTAAAATTTCATACTACTGCTGGTGCAGGGAATCCAACCAAAGGGTTAATTATGGATAGGGGTTTTGTAAAGACAAAAAGCATTACTCAAGTGTGTCTTAAAGAGGCTTCTGTGCAGATGTGCTACCACGATTTAGAAAAAGAAAATAATACTACCATATTATTTTGAAGTATACAGGAAAAATAGTGGCGTTGGCTTTTCCTGATACGTTTGTAAAAGGATCTACAGATTTTATTTGTAAAGTTTTACCTTTTTTAGGTGTTGGTACTAAGCAGTATACAAAGGCAGGTCATGCTGCATTGTTACTCATTGAAAATAAAACAGGTTGCATTCGGTATTTTGATTTTGGACGTTACGTTACTCTTCTTGGCCATGGAAGGGTGCGAAGTGCCCAAACAGATGCAGAATTAATAATTGATTTTAAAGCAGTTCTAGATGGTCAAGGAGCTTTGCAAAACATAGACAAAATCCTGCGTTGGATTGACGCGCACCCCGAAAAAACCCATGGGAGTGGACGTTTATTAGCTTCTGTTTGTGATACAATCGACTTTAAGAAAGCCGAAACATATATTTTAAATCTTCAAGCTAGAGGAAGCATTCCATACACTCTTTTTGAAAAAGAGGGCAGTAATTGTTCTAGGTTGGTTGCAAATACAGTATTAGAGGCCACAGATACAAGACATATTATTAAACGATTAAAGTTTAATACCCTTTTTACTCCAAGTACGGTTGGTAACGTAGAAGCTGCTTCAAGCAGTGGTATTGTGTATGAGGTTATAGATAATGAAGTAAGACAATTTAAAGGGACTGCCTTGAAAGAAAATCTAACCAATTTTTTTGACAA
>JBLHII010000124.1:0-5650 GCA_047616265.1 Minisyncoccia bacterium | reverse complement strand
AAAACTATAATTAAATTTGGCACCCCTCTTTATTGAATTTCGGCACTTAACCCAGCTTCCAATAGCATCGTACATCTCGTTTTTAGCTCATCGTAAGGCCCTGTCTTTACAGTACACTTTCCTTTGTAATGCACTAGAATAGAACATTGTTCTGCTTGTTCTGGAGTATGATCACAGGCGTAAATTAGCATATCAATAACATGATCAAAGGTGTTGACCTCATCATTAAATAAAACAATTTGATTTTCGAAGACTTCTTGTTCAAGTATGTCAAGATCTTCTTGTATTTTTTCTTTGGTATTAATCACGATGTAAAATAAATTCAAATAATGTAAAAAAGGCTAGCCTACTGCTCAGCGGCCTATTTATAATGTAAACTTTGCAGCAACCCAATTGTTTCGTTCTTTATTTCCAACGAAGTTAAAACCTAATGTATTGCATGCCTCTATAATAATAGGCAAGTCTTCTGTATAAAATCCACTAAGATACAACTCCCCTTTTGGAAGCAAACTAGCTCTGTAAACCGACATATCGTTCAATAAAATATTTCTGTTGATATTGGCTATTACTGTATGATACCTGTCTTTAGGGATTGCAGCGGCATCTCCAAGAGAAACGGTAATATGAGTAGCGTTATTTCTAGTGATGTTTTCCTCGCTATTTTCAAAACACCAGGGGTCAATATCTATTGCATCGAGCTGCTTTGCACCTCGCATCTCAGCTAAAATAGCAAGAACCGCTGTTCCACACCCCATGTCTAAAACTGTTTTTCCTTGGTATTCATTTTCAAGGATATACTGCATCATCATAAAGGTTGTTTCATGATGGCCAGTGCCAAAAGACATTTTAGGCTCTATAATAATTTCATATTTACAGTGATATGGCGTATGAAAAGGAGCTCTAACAGCACAGCTATCATCTACTACAATAGGGTCAAAATTCTTTTCCCACTCTGCATTCCAATTTACCTGAGCAATCTCTTTTTTCTGAAATGTTATTTCAAATTCTGAGGAAGTTAATACCTGGATGCCTTCTAGAATTTCTGACGTACACGCATCTTTCTGAATGTAGGCCAACACACCTGTTTGATCTTCTACAAAGCTCTCAAAACCAGCATAGCCTAATTCGGCAATTAATATTTCGGTGCCTGGTTGAACTGGTGATACGTTAAAATGATACTCTATATAGATAGACATAAATTAAAATTTGGATGCTTTTAAGACTTACTCAAATGAATTAATAATAGCCATAAAATCTGCTGCATTTAGTGCTGCACCTCCTATAAGACCTCCATCAACATCTTCTTTGCTAAATATTTCTTTAGCATTTCCAGGCTTCACACTACCTCCATAAAGAATAGAAACACCTTCAGAAACATCTGTGTCAAAAGCTTCTGCAAGGGAATTCCTTACAAACTCATGCATCTCTTGAGCCTGATCAGGGCTTGCTGTTTCTCCAGTTCCAATAGCCCAAACTGGCTCATAAGCTAGAATGACATTGTTCCAGTTTTCTTTTGCAATGTGAAAAATACCTTCTTGTAGTTGTTGTTTTACAACATCAAAATGAGTTCCAGCTTTTCTGTCTTTTAATTCTTCTCCAAAACAAAAGATAACCGTCATTTCATTCTCTAAAGCAGTGTTTACTTTAGATGCCAAAAGAGTATTCGTTTCAAGAAAAATAGCACGACGCTCACTGTGACCTAGAATAACAATATCAACTCCCACGCTCTTTAGCATAGCTGCAGAAACTTCTCCTGTATAAGCTCCCGTGACTTCTTGATGCATGTTTTGTGCCGCTACCAAAATCTCAGTATCCAGTAAGGCTTGGTTTGCGCTTTGTAAACTTGTAAATGATGGCGCTACAATAACAGATACATCCTCTGATATTTCTTGTTCTTTTAAAGAATCTAAAAGATGATATGTCTCTGAAATATCACAATTCATTTTCCAGTTTCCTGCTACTATATTCTTTCTCATACTCCTTTTATTTATCGTGTAATTATTTATTTTTTAAGACTTCATTTATTCTATAATCATCCAAAGCAATAGCTCTATAAAGACTAATTGCCCCCGTTTTATCAACAATCATATACCTTGGTATCCAGTCTAAATCTATGGCCTTACCAAAAGCTCCTTTCCAGCCCGATGATACAAAGTAATGACTTCCCTCTAGCGTGTATTTTTTAATTCCTTTTTTCCAGCTTGCAACACTTCTATCCAGTGATAAAAATAAAAAAGTGGCTTCCGGAAACGTTGCTTGCATTTTTTTAAGTTTTGGCATGCCTTCTATACAATCTCTGCACCAAGCTGCCCATACATCAATAAAAATAGTTTCACCCTTGTGGCTCTCCAGAATGCTTGCAAAGCTATTTTCTTCACCCGCTAGCGATAAAAAAACATCTTCTAATGCTTCCTGTGGAAACACTACAAGGTCCTGACCTTGAGCGCAACTAAATAAAATAAAAACAACAAAAATCGAAATATATTTCATAACTATTGATTTTAACGATTAAAAAAAAACCTACGCTTGTTAGGCTCTAATTTTTGGATCTAGCCATCCATATAAAATATCTACAAAGATATTAATTACAATAAACAAGCTAGCAATAACAATAACTGTTCCCATAATAACCGGAAGGTCACTTTTATTTAGTGCGTCAACAATTTCTTTACCAATTCCATTCCATCCAAAAATAAACTCAACAAAGACAGCCCCTGCTAGCATGGAAGCAAACCATCCAGAAATAGCAGTTACAACTGGATTTAAAGCATTTTTTAAAGCGTGTTTGCGTATCACTGCGCCCATAGAAAGCCCTTTTGCTTTGGCAGTAGTTATATAGTCTTGATTTAAAACTTCTAGTAATGAATTTCGCATTAATTGGCTTACCACCGCAAGAGGTCTAATTCCTAAAACAATGGCCGGTAAAAGTAAGTTTTTCCATTGTATGTAGGTGCCATTTCCAAAATCATCTACTTCATACAAACTACCTGTCATTTGGAGCCCTGTGTATTCATGCCATAAAAAACCGAAAACCCAGGCAAATAATATGGCGCTAAAAAAGGAAGGTACGCTCATTCCTAGGGTACTCACCAACTGTATCGCTTTATCAACCCACCGATCTTGATAAAACACAGACACCACACCAAGCAACACTCCTAAAAACATTGCAATAACTATAGAAGAAACCGCTAATACAACTGTATTAGGAAGCGTTTCTGAAATAACAGTGCTTACTTTTTTACCGCTCTTTTGGAAGGATTCTCTCAAATAAGGAAGTTTTAGAACAACACGAATTCCCTCTATATCAAATAATGAAACTGCACTGTATTTTTTAGGGGCTAGAAAAGTATAATCTAAGGCTTTTTCACTATGAAAAGATATAGGCGAAAGGTCATTCAAGTATAATAGGTATTGCGTAAAAACTGGCTTATCAAGACCATATTTTTTTTGAACAGCGGCCACCTGTTCTTGATTTTGATTTTGACCTAACATCATTTTTGCAGGGTCATCTGGCAGCATCGTGAACAACATGAAAATAACAGTAACCACACCAAAAAGTGTGAGGATGGCATAGCCTATTTTTTTAAATATGTATTCTATCACAAGCTATTGGTTTATACTATCTAACTCCTTCTCTATTAAAGATTCTTGAAAGATAGAAGCGCTTTTTAATTCTTTAAGCTGCAGTTGATCGAGATCATTATAATGCAATTTTTGAAGAATAGTTCCCTTTTCTAGGCTCATCACGCTAGGGTTACTTCGTATAATTGTTTTTAAAGCAGTCATGTCGCAGAAATAAAACTTAAAATCAAGAGCGTATTTAGCTACAATCTTTTCAGTTTCTTCTCTAGATGAAGCAGACATGCCAATTACAGTATATCCATTATCAAGTGCCCTATTTGTAGCTTCTTTAATGGCTATAAAACCATCTTTTTCTGCAACATCAAGGTTATATGCAATCACTATAATAAGGTTTTCTTCTTCTAGCATTTGAGTGGTAAAGTCACTTCCATCTCGTTCTATACTAAAATCATGAATGGGTGGCTCGTATCCTTTCTGTATTTCATTGGTTTCAACACTAAGCAACACACCCTCTACTTTAGGATCCTCTCCCATGTTTGTTATTGTTTTTTCAGTACCAGCTATATCAAACTTCCAGTTATATTGATAAATCGCTTTAGGGGCATTTGGAGGAGTCTCCATACCCTTTTTAATGTTTTCACCGACTTTATAAGCCCTAAAGTCTATCACTGGTAAATGTTCTAATACATGGAAACCAAGCCACAAACACATAATTAATGAAACAAAAACAACAATACTTCTCAAGCCTGCTGTAAAAAAAGGGTGTATAAACGTACGGCCTATAAACAAGATCACAATAAGGATTAGCAATACAACGTCTTTAAAAAAGGATTCCCAAGGAGTTAGCTTTAACGCATCTCCAAAACAACCACAGTCTGTAACTTTGTTAAAGTATGCAGAGTAAAAAGTAAGAAATGTAAAAAAAACAATCATGAGTAATAAACTCCACAAGGTGAAATTTTTGGCATAGCCAACAATAAGCATTACCCCTAGCACCACTTCAAAGATGACCACCAATACAGCAATAACCAAAGCAAATGGTTCCAAAAACGGAAGGTTTAATACTTCTGGAGCAAAATAATCTCCCAGTTTAAATGAAAACCCAACAGGATCGTTTAATTTTATCAAACCACTTATAATAAACAAAACCCCTACAAATATTCTTGAAACGCCTAATAATGTTTTCATGTACTTTAAATTTCGGTGATTATAAATGTTAAAAGCAGACCGATGATTACGCTAAAAACTTATGCTTTTATATCTAAATGAATCATTGCAAAAACAGCATAATTAATCATGTCTTGATAATTAGCGTCTATACCTTCACTTACCAATGTTTTGCCTTGATTGTCTTCAATTTGTTTAACTCGTAGTAACTTTTGTATAATTAAATCTGTTAAACTGGTCACACGCATATCGCGCCAAGCCTCACCATAATCATGGTTTTTATCCATCATGAGTTGCTTTGTAGCTGCAATATTCTCGTCGTATAGTTGGAGGGCTTCCTCTAAAATTAAATCTGGCTGCTCTGAAACTCCTTTTTCTAATTGAACTAAGGCCATAATAGAATAGTTGATAATCCCTATAAACTCACTTGCCTGACCCTCATCCACGCGCTGTTCTTTGTTTTGCTGTAAACCTCGAATACGCTGTGCTTTTATAAAAATTTGATCCGTCAAAGATGGCAATCTTAAAATACGCCATGCGCTTCCATAATCTTTCATTTTATTTTCGAAAAGCGTTCTACAAGTCTGTATTACGTCATTATATTGTTTGGAAGTTTCTGGCATATTATGTGTGAGATTTTGCGTAAATTTCGGGTAAATAAATCAAAATAAAAAATTGCAAACAATCAACTGTAAAGGTACATTAATTGACTTGGCTGTGCCAAGGGTGATGGGGATTATTAATATCACGCCAGATAGCTTTTATGATGGTGGTGTTACCACTTCAGAAAGCTTAGTACTCCAACAAGCATCTCGAATGCTTCAAGATGGAGCAACTTTTCTAGATGTAGGAGGATATAGTTCAAGACCTGATGCTACAGATATTTCAGAAGAAGAAGAGA
>JBLHII010000123.1:0-5735 GCA_047616265.1 Minisyncoccia bacterium | reverse complement strand
ATTATATCTCAACCAATTAAAGGTACTTCAAAACGCTCCGTTTCTAGGGTAGAGGATGCAGCATTAATGGTACAATTAGAACAGGACCCAAAAGAGCGAAGTGAAAATATCATGATTACAGATTTGGTGCGTAATGATCTGTCACGTATTGCAGAAAAAGGGACGGTGGTGGTTGAAGAGCTTTGTAAGATTTACACATTTGAACAGGTACATCAAATGATTTCTACCATACGGTGTGAGGTATCTGCTTCAATACATCCTGTTGAGATTATAAAAAAAACCTATCCAATGGGTAGCATGACCGGTGCTCCTAAGGTAAGTGCAATGAAAATTATTGAAAAATTAGAAGATGCTAGACGCGGTATTTATAGTGGCGCTATTGGTTATTTTACACCAACGGGTGATTTTGATTTTAACGTTGTAATACGAAGCATTTTGTACAATGCTGCATCTCAATATGTGAGTTTTTCGGTGGGCGGTGCAATTACAGCAAAATCAATTCCTGAAGCCGAATACGAGGAGTGTTTACTAAAGGCAAAAGCGATGCGACAGGTATTACTGCAATAAAATTGTGTTACCGGCATTTTATCGTTATTTATGCAATATAATTACTAGAATAGAAGTCTTGATTACAGCGTTTAACACACATATTGTAAGTCAATTTCCAGCACTGGCCGATCAAAAAATTTTGGTGGCCTGCAGTGGGGGTTTAGATAGTATGGTTTTATTACACCTATTTAAATCACTGGGTTTTACAATTGGCGTAGCACACTGTAATTTTACGCTTCGTAAAGAGGAGAGTGATAATGACCTGGCCTTTGTTGCAGCAACAGCGCTGCAATTAAAAACACCCATATTTACAAAAGTCTTTCAAACTAAAAACTACGCAAAAGAACAAGGCTTATCTACCCAGGTTGCAGCCAGAGAATTAAGGTATACTTGGTTTAACTCTATTGCAGATACCCATGGCTATGATCTTATTGCCACTGGTCACCATGCAGATGATGACCTTGAAACCTTCTTTATTAATCTTTCAAGAGGTACAGGACTTCGAGGGTTAAGTGGTATTCCAGAACAAAATCAACGAGTTATAAGGCCTTTGTTGCCATTTTCTAGTGCACAAATTTTAGAATTTGCAAAAAAGCAAGGCTTGTTTTGGAGAGAAGATAGCAGCAACCAGAAGCGTGATTATTTAAGAAATAAATTACGCTTAGATGTACTACCTGCATTTAAAGAAGTTAATAAAACGGTATTACTAAATTTTAAGCAAACGCAACAGCATCTAAAAGATAGTGAAGCACTGCTAGAAGATTATATTACTTTGGTTACAAAATTGGTTGTTACGCAACAGGATACAGGTTTTGAAATAGATATACATCAATTAGAAGCATTGCCAAATACTAAAGCCCTATTGTTTGAGTTATTGTATCCCTTCGGGTTTACAGATTTTAAGGCTATTTCAACTCTTTTAGAAAGTGAAGTAGGCAAGAAGGTATTGTCTAAGGAGTATGTGCTTTTTAAAGACAGGAACTTGCTTGTTGTACGTCAAAAAAATATTAAAAGAGATGACCACGTATACTTTATTAATTTGGAACAAGTAAAAAGTACCGTTCCTTTAGCCTTGACGTTCACGCCTGTAAATAAAGTAGGGGTTTTTGATAGTACGATACTATATGTTGATGCAGCAAAGCTGGCGTATCCGCTAAAGATTAGGGCATGGGGTGCGGGTGATATCTTTCAGCCTTTTGGGATGAAAGGAAAAAAGAAACTGAGTAAGTTTTTTAAAGATGAAAAGTTATCTTTGACAGCCAAAGAATGTATTTGGGTATTAGAAAGCGGTACTGATATTGTTTGGCTTATTGGTTTAAGAGCAGATGATAGGTTTAAAGTAACGGGTACTACTCAAGAAGTTTTAAAAATTGAATGGAATAAATAATTATGAAAAAAATACTATTTTTTGTTTTAGTGGTTACATCATTTGTGAGTCAAACAAATGCTCAGGGTTTTTTAGATCCTGTTGCTTGGGATGTAAGTATAGAAAAAAATACAGATGATTTATATACCATTAAAATGGAAGCTACGCTTGATGAGAAGTGGCATTTGTATAGTCAACTAGAACCAGAAATGGGAGAAGATCAATTGGGTCCAATACCTACAGAGTTTAGCTATAATGCCGGCAGCGAAACATTTGTGTTGGTTGGTAAGACCCTAGAACCTGCTGTTGCTCCTTACTATGATCCTATATTTGAGATGGACATTATCTTCTTTGAAACGAGCGCAGTGTTTACTCAGCAAATTCAAGTGCTGCATCCGGATGGACTAGAGGTTGAAGTGGCCATTTATTATTCTGTTTGCGACGACAAACAATGTTTACCTCCAGAAAGTAAAGTATTTAAACTTGGTTTAAATACTCAGAAGGCTTCTGCTGAGGTTGCTACTATTACAGAAGAAGATATAGAGAAGTCTGCAAAATTGTCTATTCCATTAAAAGGAATGGATAAATACGAGACAGAGGATCAGGAAGGGAAAACGTATTTAACTATATTCTTTTTGGGCTTCATTGGAGGGCTTATCGCGTTATTGACTCCTTGTGTGTTTCCAATGATTCCTTTAACAGTTTCCTTTTTTACTAAAAGTGCCAAGAATAAAAAAACAGGAATGCGTAATGCCATTCTTTACGGATTATTCATATTTGGTATTTACGTTTTATTGAGCTTTCCATTTCACTTATTAGATTCTTTAGACCCAGAGATACTAAATAACATTTCAACCAATGTAACACTCAATGTTATCTTCTTTGTTATTTTTATTGCCTTTGCCTTTTCATTCTTTGGATACTATGAAATTACATTACCCCAGTCTTGGAGTGCTAAAATGGATGACAAAGCCAATAGTATTGGAGGAGTCATCGGAATTTTCTTTATGGCCCTTACCCTTGCAATTGTGTCTTTTTCATGTACAGGGCCTATTCTAGGTTCGCTATTAGGAGGTTCTTTGTCAAGTGACGGAGGTGCCATGCAACTCTCTATGGGTATGGGTGGTTTTGGTCTTGCTTTAGCCTTGCCGTTTGCTTTATTTGCTTTATTTCCTAACTGGTTAAACACCCTACCAAAAAGTGGTGGTTGGCTTAATACAGTAAAAGTTGTATTAGGGTTTGTTGAATTGGCACTTGCGTTTAAATTCTTATCTAATGCAGATCTTGTAGAACATTGGGGATTATTAAAAAGAGAAATATTTATCGGAATTTGGATTGTTTGCGCTCTTGGTCTTGCATTGTATTTATTCGGCTTCATCAGGTTCCCTCATGATGGTCCAAAAAAGAAGAAGCTACCCTTAGGAAACATGATAGTTGGAGTTGCAAGTATCTCTTTCTTTTTATACCTAATACCAGGATTAACAAATACCAAATATTCAAATCTTAAACTGTTAAGTGGTTTTCCTCCACCAATGTTTTATAGTCTTTATGAAAGAGATTTAGGGATTACAGGATTTAAAGACTTTTATGAGGGAGTAGCAGAGGCTAAAAAAACGGGTAAACCTATAATGATTGATTTTACAGGATGGGCTTGTGTTAATTGTCGTAAGATGGAAGAGCAAGTTTGGACTCGGGATGATATCTACGCCGTTATAAATGATGATTATGTTTTGGTGTCACTCTATGTGGATGACAGGGAAAAGCTTGCGCCTGATGCGGTGTTTAACTATTTAAAACCTACAGGAGGCACAAAGGCTATTAAGACAGTAGGGGATAAGTGGGCCACATTTCAAACAGTTAACTTTAAGAATAATTCTCAACCGTATTATATCTTAATAGATTCAGACTACAATATACTGAATACACCTCTTGGTTATACCCCAGACGCAGATGCTTATTTAGCGTGGTTGCAACAAGGATTAGAGGCCTTTAAAGCGCATTCGGCTAAGAAGTAGGTTTTTGAATTAGGCTACTATCTTTTGAATTTTTAATAACAAACATACACGAAGCCTTTGTAAACATCTTTTTTTGTTTTTAATCTCTTAGGGCTATACACTATGTTGTATTATTAATTTTGGTATTTTTATCAAATAAATAGTACAACATAATGCGTATATCTTTTATTATTTTTTTACTTATATACTTTAGTAGTACAACAAGTACTTCTCAGGAGTTACCTCCAATTACAAATTATCTCTCTGAAACATATAAGGCGGGTACACAGAACTGGTCCATCACTGAGTCTAATAAAAAATTCATATATGTTGCTAATAATGAGGGTTTATTAGAATATAATGGCGCACATTGGTTGTTGTATCCTTCCCCTAACAAAACAATTATTCGCTCTGTTTGTGCTGTAGGTGATAAGGTTTATAGTGGGAGTTATATGGATTTTGGATATTGGGAAGTTGGTCCTAAAGGAGTACAACAATATACTTCTTTAACTACAACACTAAATTTACAAATTACCGAAGACGAACAATTTTGGAGTATTACTCCATATAATAAATGGATTTTGTTTCAATCTTTGAACAGGATTTATATTTTTAATACAGAAGATAATACCATCAAAATAATTGAGTCGGAGAAAACTATTCATAAGTTATTTAAAGTGGATCAGGAAATATACTTCTATGTTATTGATGAGGGTTTGTTTACCATTCAAAATGGAATAAAAAAGAAAGTCTTCACCGCAAAAGAGTTTAATAACGATATCATAGTTCAAATGTTATCTATTAATAACAGCACCCTTGCGGTGACTCAGAATAGTGGCTTGTTTGAAATTAAGGACACTGCTGTGAGTTCCTGGAATATTTCAGTAGAAAAAGAAATAGAATCCGCGAGTGTCTATACTGCATTAGCATTAAAAGATGGTACGATATTGCTTGGAACAGTAGGTAACGGTATCATAAAGTTATCTGGGGATGGGTCACAACTTTTTAATATTAATCAAATAAACGGTCTAGGAGATAATACTGCTCTGTCTCTCTTTGAGGATCAGAGTAGCAATGTTTGGGTTGGCTTAGACAATGGTTTAGATTGCATCAATATAAACTCTCCGTATTTAAATTTTACTGATAGAAGTGGAAGGCTTGGAACCACATATGCATCTATAGTCTTCGATGATACCATGTACTTGGGGACCAATCAAGGTTTGTTTTATAAGCCGCTACGAACAGACGATGATTTTAAATTAATTCGGGGCACAGAAGGACAAGTTTGGTGTCTTGAAAATATAAACGAAACATTGTTTTGTGGTCATAACCGTGGAACTTTTCAAATACAAGGAGCTTCTGCAACACTTATAGCAAATGTTATGGGTACCTGGGATATTAAACCCATCCCTGGAGATAATCAACATATTTTATTACAAGGAAACTATAATGGGCTCAACGTTTTAGAAAAGAAGAAGGGTATTTGGAGACTTCGAAACAAAATTAAAGGCTTTGATATTTCATCAAAATATTTTGAGTTTTCCTCTAGTAATAACGTCTTAGTAAGTCACGAATACAAGGGAGTTTATTCCTTGAGTTTAGATTCAGTTTACAATGAAGTTACTGTGATGAAAAAGGATACTTCAGTATCAAAAGGTGCGAATTCGAGTATAGCAAAGTTTTACGGCCGTGTTTTGTATGCAAATGAAGAAGGAGTTTTTGAGTTTGACACCATTTCCAGATCATTTGTTAAAGAACAAAATCTTAGTGAAATTTACTCAAAAGGAACCTATGTCTCTGGTAAGTTAGAGACCAACGTTTCTGAT
>JBLHII010000122.1:0-5834 GCA_047616265.1 Minisyncoccia bacterium | reverse complement strand
AATCTTTATTTTTATCACTTTCTTTCTCGCTTTGCTCTCCATAGCGTCTTGCAATAATACGAGCTACTTCTCCTACTTCTTCTGTGAGTTGTGCCATGTTTGTAAGTTCATTAAAATAACGAACTCCATGGGTTTTAATCCAGGTGTCTACTTCTTTTTGTGCGTTTTTAATATCCATTACTCTTTATTTTTTGAATCTATCATGATCGTTACTGGACCATCATTTATAAGTGCCACATCCATCATAGCTCCAAATTGTCCTGTTTGTATTTTCTTGTCGAGCTCCTTTTCTAAACTATCTACAAACCCCTGGTATAATGGTATTGCAACCTCTGGCTTGGCAGCCTTTATAAAAGAAGGGCGATTGCCTTTTTTAGTGCTGGCATGAAGTGTAAATTGGCTTACCACAATAACATCTGCGTCTATATCTTGAAGCGATACATTCATGGCTCCATCTAGGTCTTCAAAAATACGAAGCTTGGCCACTTTTGCCACCAACCAATCTATATCCTGTTGATTATCTGTTGTTTCAACGCCAACTAAGACAAGCAACCCTTTTTGTATTTCTGAAATTTTAGCCCCTTGAACACTAACCGAGGCTTCTTTCACTCTTTGTATCACTACTCTCATACACACATGTAATAGCAAGAGCCCTCAGCCAATATGAGTACTGCTCTAATTATTCTTTTTTATTGTAAATATCTTTTCTGAAATGTTCTTGTTCTCCCTCTAAAATCTGCAAATAACTTTTATACCTAGACCAAGACAATGTATCAGTCTCTAAGCCCTCTTTTATAGCACATTTAGGCTCTTCTTTATGCAAACAATTATTAAACTTACAGTACTGTTTTAGCTCAAAAAACTCTGGAAAATAATTCCCTAATTCTTCTTTCGCTACCTCAACAACACCAAAACCCTTAATACCTGGAGTGTCTATAATTTGGGCACCAAAAGATAAATCATACATTTCTGCGAAGGTTGTTGTGTGCTGACCTTGCATATGCTGTGTAGATATTTTAGTCGTTTTTAAATTTAAATTGGGTTCAAGCGCATTCACTAAAGTAGATTTACCCACACCGCTATGACCAGAAAACATAGAAACTTTACCTGTCATCATATCCTTTACGGTGTCTATATTTTTTCCTGTAGTCGCTGAAATACCAACGCATTCATAGCCAATACTCCTGTATAAAGCTGCCAGGTATTTTATCTCTAAGGTTTCGTCTTCATTATAGGTGTCTATCTTATTAAACAATAGCACAGCCTTTATGTGATACGCCTCTGCGGTAACTAAAAAACGGTCTATAAATGGTGTAAATGTAGGTGGATTGTTAAGGGTTACTAGCAAAAAAGCGATATCTACATTGGCCGCAATGATGTGTGTTTGTTTGGAAAGGTTCACAGATTTACGAATGATATAGTTATCACGCGGTGCTATCTTGTTGATAATACCTATGGTTTCATCGCCATTGGTCTCTACTTCAAACACTACGTGATCTCCGGCAGCTACTGGATTGGTACTCTTTATGCCCTCTATTCTAAACTTCCCTTTTATTTTACATTCATAGATGGTGCCATCGGTAGCCTTCACGGTATACCAACTTCCAGTAGATTTATAGACGATTCCCTTCATTAATTACAAAACTCTGAAATTTTAACGGGATGACATACGTTTTGTGTAGATTTGCCCAAAATATTTTTAAAAAAAAAACAATCATGAAAAAACTTATTCTCGTACTAGTACTAGTGGCTTTATTTTCTTTTGATATAAATGCACAAGGCTACCAGTACCAAACAGTAACAGTAATAGAGTCTATAATCCCTAACGGTCTAGGTAGATCTCGTATGATTTCTGTAAACGACACCAGAGATTATAAAGATGCAACCTCTACAAAAACCGGGGAAAATGATAAAAGAAACAAAACCAACCGTGGAGAAATTCGTGTTGAAGGGTACGATGAAACCAAATTATTAAACTTCTTTAACATTGGAGGAATTCGTTTTCAAAATATTGCAACCAATGATGCGCTTGTGACTTCTAAGATCAACACCATGGCAGAAGAAGGTTGGGAATTAGCCTTTGTAAATAGTGGTATAGAAAGTGACGCTGGTAAAGATGACGGAAAAGGTATTTTTATAACTCGTTATATTTTTAAAAAAATAAAATAGAGTAGTAGCCTACTACTAATAAAAAAGCCTGTATATGAAATACAGGCTTTTTTTTATTAATTACTTTTTGGTGATAACTTTATTCTGATGATCTATAGACTCTTGATGGATGGCTTTATAAATCTTTAAAATAAAATCTTCACTTAATTTATATTCTTTTCCTTCTAGAATCATTTTATTCAAAATATCATTCCATCGCTTCGTTTGTAAAATGGCAACATTGTTTGATTTCTTTAACCCTCCAATTTCATCTGCAATACGCATCCGTTTCCCTAGAGTATCAACTAGCTGATGGTCTAAAACATCTATTTTAGTGCGAAGCGTATTTAATTTATTTTTATACTCTAAGGCGTCTCCTTCTTGTAGACGAATGCGCAAATCTACCGTCATCTGCTTCAGGGTATTCGGTGTGATTTGTTGCTGAGCGTCACTCCACGCATTGTTTGGATCATGATGCGTTTCTACCATAATACCATCATAATTGAGATCTAATGCTGTTTGACATAGATCAAAAATAAGATCTCGCCTGCCTGCAATGTGTGATGGATCTAAAATGAGCGGTAGGTCTGGAAATCTATTTTGTAAATCAATAGGTATTTGCCACTCGGGGTTATTGCGGTAGGTATGCTTCTCATAAGTAGAAAACCCTCTATGCACAACACCTAGGTTTTTTAATCCTGCTTCATAAAACCGTTCTACAGCTCCAAGCCATAAGCTTAAATCTGGATTTACAGGATTCTTTATCAATACTGTTTTATTAGTACCCTTTAAGGCTTCTGCAATTTCTTGTACAATAAATGGAGAGACTGTTGTACGGGCACCAATCCATAAAATATCAACGTCATGCGCCAAGGCTAAATCTACATGAGTAGCGTTAGCCACCTCTGTTGTAGTTAACAATCCTGTTTCTTCTTTAGCTCTTTGCAGCCACTTAAGACCTATTGCACCAACACCCTCAAAATTCCCTGGACGTGTTCTAGGCTTCCAAATACCAGCTCTTAAGACCGTGGTGTCTGTGTCTTTTAGTTGATGAGCTATTTTAAGGACTTGAGCTTCGGTCTCTGCGCTACAAGGTCCTGCGATTAATAACGGGTGTGCCAAATCCATGTTCTTCAACCAAGTTCCTAGTCCTTTTTTATTCTTCATAATTTAAATCAAAAAAGAGCCTCACGTGAGGCTTATCTCGTATGAGCAAATACAATAATCCACTTAAGTTAGGGTTTTGTAATGAGAGTCACCATGCGCTTATTAAGAAGATAGTGTTATTAAAAACCACTGAAACAAAAGTACCTAATCTTGTATCGTTTAAAAATTATTTATGAAAATATTTGCAATTTAACCCTGAGCAACGCACCATTAAAATTACCTACATTTGTGGTAGATTTTCAGTCATGTCTATAGAAGTAAAAAACATCACCAAAACATACCAGGCTCAAAAAGCACTGGATGGTATTTCATTTTCCATAAAATCTGGAGAAATTGTTGGCTTTCTTGGCCCTAATGGTGCAGGAAAGTCTACGCTAATGAAAATACTAACTACGTTTTTGCCCGCTACAGAGGGTATTGCAATTGTCAATGGGTTTGATGTTAAATTACATAGTAAAAACGTGCAAAAAAGTGTTGGATATCTACCAGAGCACAATCCATTGTATGTAGATATGTATGTTAGAGAATATTTGCAATTTAATGCAAACGTATACAACATTCCTTTAGACACAATAGCATCGGTTATTATACAAACAGGACTTACTCCAGTCTCTGGAAAGAAAATAAAGCAACTTTCAAAAGGGTACAGACAACGTGTGGGTCTTGCCAACGCATTACTACATGATCCACAGGTGTTGATTTTAGATGAGCCAACCACTGGTTTAGACCCCAATCAATTGGTTGAGATTAGAGCACTTATAAAAAATTTGGGAGGAGAAGGTCAGGGAAAAACTATCCTTCTTTCTACCCATATTATGCAAGAAGTAGAAGCTATTTGCGAACGTGTTATTATCATTGATAAAGGCAGCATAGTGCTTGACAAAAAACTGGAAGAACTTTCCAAAAACAAACAACAAATTATTGAGGTAGAGTTTGACTGCCAAATAGAAGAAGCTACTTTACTCAAAATATCTCATATAATCAAGGTAGAAAATATGCATAGCTTTATGTATCATATTTACTGCGATACTGAAAAAGACATGCGAGGAAAGGTATTTGATTTCGCACAAAACAGTGGGCTCAAAATACTGCAGCTTCACAAAAAAAACACAACCCTTGAAACTTTATTTATTGAACTAACTGCCTAAAATAGGGTAGGAAATCCCAAGTGTTTTTTCAAACAAAATGAGGCTATTCAAATATTAATTGACCCGTAAACATAACATCAACATCAACAAAAGGGGGTTTGTTTACAGATATCAGGTCTCCGGTACTTAGAAGTATTCCTGTTAGTTTTTCTTGTGGGTTTACAATCATTTTATTAGAGCTTCTATGAAAAACATTAAATTCATTCACCAAAAAATTTCTTCCTTCAAAACGAGGGTTTTCATTAGAGAAATTCACAGATGCTTTATTAGCAGCCCCGCTAATATAAAAAATACTTTTCCCGTTGGCGCTTATATTAAAATCATCACAGATAATGTCTAGATAAAAATCACCTGATTTTTTTATTGTTTCAATACCACCTGGACCTTGAGTTGTGTTGCTAGTTAATAACAACTCCGGAAATGCTAAAGTGCCAATACCTGTAACATCAAAATTAGAAGCGTTTCTAATTGCGGTAAGATTTGGTGTTGTTATTGTTACCACAGTAATGCCATACTCTCTAACAAAATTGCATGCATTTGTATCAGTAATCACCAAGGTATCTTCTACCAGAAAAACAGACACGTCTGAAAGCAAATTATCTCCTGTTGTGAGGGCAACCTCTTGAACATCCCCTTGTTTTATAAAAAGGGTAACCTCTCCTTCAATTCTTACTTTTGAAAAGGGTTCAACGTCAACAATCATGGAAATACTTGTTCCAGCAGCTTGAAAACAATCGCCAAAAGGTGGGGAATCACAGCCATACATAACCGTAAGTAAAACTAGTATACTTATTTTCTGAAACGTTAAATTCATTGTTATGTAGTGTATTATTTTAAATTCTAAAACCAACTCCAAATGCTACATTTTCGGCACTTGCCCAATGTGATTTTAATGTAACTACCGCAAATACTTTTTTATTGATATAGTATTTCAAACCAGGCCTTAGGTACACACGATCTTCAAATTTGTATGGATAGTAGGCATAATAACCAACTTGACCAATAAGAGATAATTTATTTACATGCAATTCATACCCAACAAAAATACCAATTCTTTTATAATCTTCATCTCCGGTAAGACCAGAATTGGGGAAAGCAGCAGCATTGTAGGCTATTTCTGTATCCAAGAATTTAGCGAAAATAAAATCTACCCCAAGGTGCACCGAACTTTTAAAACTCAATCTTTTATCTGCATATCCAGAAACAACAAGAAAAGGTTTTTGTCCAAGTCCTATAACACGTCCCTCTTGTATTCCACCCCGAAGCACCCCATTAAAATGAATGGGTTCCCTGATTTTTTTAAATCGCTCAGTTGCTATGTAACTACGTTCTGTCTCAGCATGAATTTCATAGGTGACACCCAGGGTGGCA
>JBLHII010000121.1:0-5877 GCA_047616265.1 Minisyncoccia bacterium | reverse complement strand
AACCAATAGTGAACAAGCATATGAGTTGTATAAAATAACGCGTGATTTTGCAAACTTAAATGGTACTGAACTTGTATTTGATTTATACACTGGTACTGGAACCATAGCTCAGTTTGTTGCCGCAAAAGCTAAAAAAGTAATTGGTATAGAGTCTGTACCAGATGCTATTACTGCAGCAAAAGAAAATGCTGAACGAAATGGCATTACCAACTGCGAGTTTTATGTTGGTGATATGAAACACGTTTTTAATCAAAATTTTATAACAAAACACGGTGTTGCAGATGTTGTGATTACAGACCCTCCAAGAGACGGTATGCACAAAGATGTGGTGGCACAGCTCCTTTTATTAGGTGCTCAAAAAATAGTGTATGTAAGTTGTAACAGTGCAACACAAGCAAGGGATATAGCCTTGCTAGATGAACACTATACGGTAACCAAGGTTCAACCTGTAGATATGTTTCCACAAACGCATCACGTTGAAAACGTGGTATTACTAGAGAAAAAATAACACGATACGCGTGTATAATATTTCAGAAATGATACAAAAATTAACAGTACTACTTTTTACAGCGTTATGTCTTGCTGGCTGTACGCGGGATGACATTTGCCCTGAAGACATTCAAACCACACCACTACTTGTTATAAAGTTCATGGACATAAGCAATCCAACAGAGGTCAAGCAAGTTACTAATTTAAGAATTACATTAACAAATACATCACAAACAGAAATAGTGATTGCAAGAACAGACACAGTTTATAAAATTCCATTAAATCCTGCAACCACAAGTGTTGACTATAATTTCACAGAAGGATACGGAAGTACTATTCCTAATACAGATGCTATAAATATTAGCTACCTAAGAGGAGAAGATATTTATATTAACCGAGCCTGTGCTTTTAAAACCACATTTACCGATATACATCCAACAATACAAGCAGAAGGTAGTGCCAACTGGATGCTGAGTACTACCATTAATAACGCAACTGTAGAGAATGAAGACATTACGCATATTACTATTTTTCATTAGTGCGCTTTTTGCCACAGAAATACTTGTAGCGCAAGAAAACGCTGGAAAATATCAGGACACGGTAGCTCAAAAAACCAAATACGGTCTTCGTTTTGGTGTTGATCTAGCAATGCCATTACGGTCTTTACTCGAAGATGGCTATACTGGCTTTGAAATTTTAGGAGATGTTAGAATTCAGGATCGATTCTATCTTGCTGCCGAATTAGGAAGTGAGAAGAAAGATTATTTTGAACCTAACATTAACGCTATTTCTAAAGGAAGTTATTTTAAAGTAGGAGTCAATTATAACGCCTATTTAAATTGGATTGGAATGACCAATGAAATTTTCACTGGGGTTCGGTATGGTTTTTCACGTTTTAGTCAAGAACTATTAGGCTATAACATTTATACAACAAACCAAAGCTTCCCTCCTGCTTTTGTTACAGAACCAAAAGAGTTTAAAGGATTATCAGCACATTGGGCAGAACTTATTCTTGGAGTAAAAACAGAGATTTCAAACAACGTATATCTCTCTATAAACCTGCAACTCAAGAGGAAAATATCTGAGGATACGCCAGAGAATTTTGATAACCTGTACATTCCTGGATTTAACAGAACCTATGATGCTAGTGAATGGGGCGTTGGCTATGGGTATACCATAACCTACCTACTTCCGATATTTAAGAAATAATTATTGCTTCTTGGCTTTTTTGCTGCCAGAGTACATTTCGTATTGTACAAATCTACTCTCTAATTTACCGTTAAAAAGTTTGATTTTTCTAGAAGGTCTGAGGCCTACGTGCTTAAGTGCTTCAAGATTTGAGGTGATCATCCATGCTTGCGAGTCAGGATAACTTCTCTTTAAGGTGTTTCCGATGTTTGCATAGAAGCGTTCTACATTATCTATAGAAATTCGTTCATCATAGGGAGGATTAAAAACTAAAAACAGCTGTCTATCTCTACCTTTTTCAGTTTCAAAGAAATCACAATGTTCTAGGCTAATAAATTCAGAAAGATTCGCAGACACTATATTTTCTTGTGCTTTTTTAAGGGTGATATCATCAATATCATATCCTACAATTTTAAAATGAAACTCCTTTATTTTTTTTAGAGCTGCTTCTTCTATGACTTCATATAGGTCTACATCAAAATCTGGCCAGGTTTCAAAACCAAATTCTTCTTTATTTAAATTTGCGGGAATATTACACGCTATCATAGCGGCTTCTGTTAACAAAGTTCCACCACCGCACATAGGATCTATAAAGTCACTCTGTCCTGTCCAGCCTGCTTTTAAAATCATACCCGCTGCTAACACCTCATTTATAGGCGCCAATGTATTTGCAACTTTATATCCTCGTTTGTGCAACGATTGTCCTGAACTATCTAAGGAAACCGTACATATATTTCTATCTATATGGATGTTAATACGCAATGTTGGATGATCTAGATCAACATTTGGTCGCTCTCCTTCCATGTCTCTAAAACGATCTACAATAGCATCTTTTGTTTTTAATGCTATGTATTGAGAATGCGTAAAGTAATCTGAAAATACCGTAGCATCTACAGCCAAACTACCTTTCTCATTCATATACTGTTGCCAGTTAATGTTATATACTTTTTGATAAAGGTCTTCTTCTTTAAAAACATTAAAAGCAGTGATCGGCTTTAAAATTTTAATTGCAGTTCTACAACATAAATTAGCTTTGTACATAAAGCCCGTATCTCCTTCAAAAGAGACGTTACGAACACCAATTTCAATGTTAGATGCTCCAAGTTGCCTTAGTTCTTGTGCTAATATTTCTTCTAGACCAAATAAGGTCTTAGCAACCATTTTAAAATTTTTTGTCATAACATTTCATTCGTTCTCCTGCAAAAATACAGTATTTTAGCACTGTAAAATCATACAATGCAAAAAGAAGATACAAGTTGGTATGCCTCATGGTTTGATAGCCCATATTATCACATCTTATATAAGAATAGGGATGATAGTGAAGCTGCAGATTTCATGCGGAGGCTTACCCATTATTTAGAACTAGATACAAACGCTAAAATTCTTGACCTTGCGTGTGGTAAAGGAAGGCATTCTAGACACTTATCAACACTTGGTTATGATGTTACTGGTGTAGATTTATCTGAAGAAAGCATTAACTACGCCAAAAAATTTGAAAAAGAACACCTTCGTTTTGCGGTCCATGACATGTGCGTACCCTTCAAAGAAAATACTTTTGATGCTGTTTTTAATTTGTTTACGAGTTTTGGTTACTTTGAAAAAGAAGAAGATAACGTGAATACTATAAAAGCAATTAAAAAAAATTTAGCAAACAATGGCCTAGCCGTAATTGACTTTTTAAACGTTTCATACGTAGCATCAAACCTGGTGAAAGAAGAAACAAAAACAGTAAATAATATTACCTTTCACATTAATAGGGCTATCAAGAATGGGTACATCCAAAAAGATATTTCATTTACTAAAGACGGAAATCACTTTGAATATCAAGAAAAAGTGAAAGCCTTAACGCTAGCCCATTTTAAGAATTATTTTGAAGAAGCTGGATTAAAATTAAAACATGTTTTTGGAGATTATCACTTAAATGCTTTTGATATCGATACCTCTAATAGATTAATTCTTATTTTTGGCATATGATATATTTGGCCTTATTCTTTGCTGTATTTGTTGGATATGGTGTTGCGGTAGTATTAAAGAATAAAAAAGCACAGCAACTATCCTTACCCCTTGCTTTTAGTGGTGCATTTTTATTAGCGGTTACCTTATTTGAATTATTACCAGAGGTTTATCAATCTACGAATGAATATGTAGGTCCCTTTATCATGGTTGGAATTTTACTTCAAATTTGTTTAGAGTTTTTAAGCAAAGGAGCAGAACATGGGCATGTTCACATTCACGCAAATAAGCATACATTTCCTTGGTTGCTTTTTATTAGTCTTTCTATTCACGCCCTATTTGAAGGGTTTCCAATAGCAGGACACTCTAGTATGTTTGTAGGTGTTTTAGTGCACAAAATTCCTATTGCCATGATACTCTCTTTCTTTTTTATTAAAGCGAAATATCCGCTAGTTACCATTCTGTCTTTTCTTTTCTTATTTGCCAGTATGACTCCTTTGGGAAGCTGGTTGTCTTCAAATATTTCAGAAATTATAGTATATAAGGATGAATTAAATGCTATTTCAATTGGTATCTTCTTACATGTTTCTACAACCATATTATTTGAAAGCAGTAAGGATCATAAATTCAACCTTGCAAAACTAAGTACTATTATAGCAGCAATAGTCATCGCCTATTTTATATAAGTTCTAGGTAGATGCATAAAAAATGACAGAGACTCCCAGCCAATACAAATAGGTGCCATACTACGTGGTTATATTTTAAAGAATTCCACACATAAAATACAATTCCTCCAGTATAAGCAGCACCTCCTGCCATTAAAAGTGAAATAGCCATTGGTGACACAGCTTCTTGTAAAGCGGTAAAATCAAATACTATGAGCCATCCCATAAGTAGATAAAGTAACAAAGAAATTACCTCAAATCGACCTGTGAAGAATATTTTTAACACAGTACCAAGCAATGCTATTGCCCAAACTGTATAAAATAGTACCAAGCCTTTACTATGGGATAAAAATATGAGTGTGATTGGAGTATATGTTCCTGCAATAAGTACATAGATGCTAATATGGTCTAATTTTCTATAAAACAACTTTTTAATAGGGTCTTGTGTGAGATGGTATTTTGAAGAAACAAAGTAGAGTATACACAAAGAAAGACCATATAATGAAACTGCAAAAACAGCTATGTAAGAGGCCGTTATTGTTGCAAGTGTTAATAATATAGATCCTAGCAATGCCAATATAAAACCAAAAGCATGGGTGCCAAAGTTATATCGTTCTTCTATTAAAGTTTGTTCTCGCATAATAATAGTATTTAAGTTCAAAAATAGCCATAAATTATTGCAATTTATACGGCACTAGACTGTCGTTTAATTATGTTTCAGCTTTATTTAATACTTAATTATTCAGTATAATTATAACACACTACTCCCTAAACAAAAGAGATTTTAATTAACAAGAAAAAATCTTTATTTTTGAATTAAACCCACTCCTAATGAAAATTCACTTTATACTTATAATCGCTCTTTTTTTTTCGTTTTGTACTGATACGAAAAAGCAAACACAGCAAACCAATATCCCACAAACCACTGCTGTGGCTGAGCTTAAAAATAAGCCGCTTTTTTCTTTGGTACCTAGTGATCAATCTGGTGTAGATTTCACCAACTTTAACAAAGAAAATAAAGGCGCTAATTATTATTATTATGAATATTTTTACAATGGTGGTGGTGTAGCCACTGCAGATTTTAACAACGATGGGCTTCTTGATATTGTTTTAACAGCAAATATGGCGCCAAATAGACTTTATATTAATAAGGGCAATTTTCAATTTGAAGACATTACTATAACAGCTGGGATAAACTCAAAAACAGCAGACTGGTGTACGGGAGTAACGGTTATTGATGTTAATAATGATGGTTTTCAAGATCTATTTATTTCACGAGCTGGATGGTTTAAAGACACAGAAAAAAGCAAACTCACAAACCTCTTATTTATTAATAATGGAGATTTAACATTTACAGAAAGGGCTAGTGAATATGGCTTTACAGACCAATCAAGATCCACTCAGGCCTGTTTTTTTGATAAAGATAATGATGGAGATCTAGATGTATATATTATAAACCACCCTGTAAATCATACGTCATTCAATCAATCTTTAATAACAGGTAACGTATCTTATGAGGACAAAGGAGCAACGTACAGCGACAGCGACAAGCTTTATGAAAACCGTAATGGAATATTTGTGG